>JAAXHV010000552.1 GCA_012270695.1 Gammaproteobacteria bacterium
TTTGCAAATCTACCGTAATCAATTCCAATTCAATGCCCAGTTGATTGGCTACGACCTGGCAGCGTAATGAATTGGGAGACGGGGGGAAAACATATAATTGCATTCTTTCTACCTCCAGGACCGGTTTGTGTTTCAGGTCACGTGATCACCGACAAATGGATTTGTTCTTCTTTCATGACCGAAGGTTGAAACAGGGCCATGTCCGGGAACGAATTGTACATCATCTCCCAGGGTCCATAAACGATTTTTTATGGAACGTATCAGCGTTGCATAATCTCCGCGGGGAAAATCCGTCCGCCCGATGGAACCGTTAAACAATACATCGCCAACAATGGCGATGTTTGACCCGGCTTCATAAAAGATGACATGCCCCGGCGTATGTCCGGGACAATGCCGCACCTCCATCCGCAGCTCGCCCAGGGTGACCATATCCCCGTCTTCGAGCCAGCGGTCGGGCGTGAACGGAGATGAACCGTTCAAGCCGAACATGGCGCCCTGCTCTTCCAGCAAGTCGATCCAGAACCGGTCTTCCTGGTGCGGCCCTTCAATCGGCAATCCCGTTGCTGCTGACAACTCAGCCACACCGCCGGCATGGTCGATATGCGCGTGCGTAACCAGTATTTTTTCCAGAGTCACCCCAAGCGCCTCAACTTGTGCCATGATCCGGTCCAGGTCTCCGCCGGGGTCAACTACGGCTGCCCGGTTTGTCTGTTCGCATTGCAGGATAGTAGAATTCTGCTGGAACGGCGTAACAGGAATAATCGTTACTTTCATTGGTTCCTTAAATAGCGTTATTAACTGCAAGGGTGATTATAAGATAACACTGAACTGGCCAGACACAGATAGATGAAATTCAGACAACCCTTGATCACCGGTACATTACTGAGACGTTATAAGCGTTTCCTGGCTGACGTTGAACTGGATAGCGGCCGGATTGTTACTGCGCACACGCCTAATACCGGTTCCATGCTTGGTTGTTGCGAACCCGGCTCCCGCGTCTGGTTATCTGATTCCGGAAATACGCAGCGCAAATACCCCATGAGTTGGGAACTGGTGGAAACGGCGCCGGGGGTCCTGACAGGCATCAATACCGGCTTGCCGAATAAGCTGATCTTGGAAGCGATACGGGACGGTACCCTGAAGGAATTACAAGGATACTCGGACATCCGCAGGGAAATACGTTACGGCAAAGAAAAAAGCCGCATCGACCTGCTGCTGCAAGGGCCTGGTAAACCGGATTGCTACGTGGAGGTAAAAAACGTGACCCTGGCGCAGGACGGCATCGGCTATTTTCCCGATGCCGTCAGCGAACGCGGCAGCAAACACCTGCGCGAACTGGCGGAGGTTGTGGCCGGGGGAAAGCGCGGCGTGATCTGTTTCTGTGTGCAAAGAAAAGACGTGGATGAAGTCAGGCCCGCCGATAGCATAGATAGAAAATACGGCGCCACGCTGAGACAGGTAATCGCTGACGGCGTGGAAGCCATGGCCTGGCGCGCTCATGTCTCCCCGGATGAAATCAGGATAAATAAAAAGCTGCCGGTATTGGCGGGTTAAGGTTGTTTGACATAGCTGCCCGGGGCATCCTCAATGACAGCGTGGCTGCCGGAACCGGGATGGCGCGCCGGGATTCTGTCACCGGCGTACTGTTCCAGCCATGCCTGCCAGTCCGGCCACCAGGAGCCCAGATGAAGTTCGGCATTGTCGTACCATTCAGCCGATGGGACGCCAACATCGGGCCCGGTATAATAACCATATTTTTTTGCGGCCGGCGGGTTAATAATGCCGGCGATATGTCCGGACTTGCCCAGGACGAACTTCACAGGACCGGACAGCAGTCGCGCACCCAGGTAGGTGCCTTCCCAGGGAGCGATATGATCGTCTTCCGTAGAGATGAAATACGCCGGTGCTTGAACGCTGCTTACGTCAATGGGGATACCGGCAACACTCAAGCTTCCCGGTTCCTTGAATGTGTTGTTCAGGTACATGGTGCGCAGGTATGTACTGTGCATCCTGGCCGGGAGACGGGTTGAATCGGCATTCCAGTAAAGTAAATCAAACGGAAACGGGTCTTTTCCCAACAGGTAATTGCGTACGTAGAAAGACCAGATCAGGTCATTGGAACGCAGCATATTGAACGTGGCAGCCATTTCTTTGCCGTCGTGGTAGCCTCTCTCATACATGGTTTTTTCCAGGTTTTCCAGTTGTTTCTCGTCTATGAATACGCCCAGGTCGCCGGGAATGGAAAAATCGATCAGTGAAACAAAAAATGTGGCCGAAACTGCGCGCGTATCGCCTCTTGCCCGCATGTAGGCCAGTGTTGCGGCAAGCAGAGTCCCGCCAATACAATAGCCAACCAGGTTAATCCGGGATTCAGCTGAGGCTTGTTCCACCGCGTCAATGGCCGCTATTGCCCCTTCAGTTACATAATGTTCAAAATCCTTATGAGCCAGCTTGGCATCCGGGTTCACCCAGGAGATGACAAACACCGTGTGCCCCTGGTCAACCAGCCATTTGATCAGGGAATTTTGTGGCTGAAGATCAAGCACGTAATATTTATTGATCCAGGGCGGTATTATCAGCAGGGGCGCGCGGAAACACTGCGCGGTCGACGGACTGAATTGAAGTAACTGCAACAGGTCATTTTGAAAAACCACTTTACCCGGTGTCAATGCAATATTCCTGCCCAGTTCAAACGCCTGCTCATCCGTCATTTTAATCCGTAACTGGCCTGCTTCGGCGTCAAAGTCATCGATAAAGTTCTGCATTCCTTTAAGCAGGTTCTCCCCTTTTGACTCCAGGGTAGCCTCCAATACTTCCGGGTTGGTGAGCAGGAAATTTGAAGGCGACATGGCGTCGACGAACTGTCTGGTATAAAATTGCGCCTTTCTTGCAGAATTCTCGTCCAGTCCGTCTGCGTCGGAGATTGCAGAGAGAATGGCGTCGGCCGTTATCAGGTAAGACTGTTTGATGAAACTGAAGAAGGGATGCTCATCCCAGGCAGTGTGTTTGAAACGGCGGTCTCCTTTTTCGTTTTTTCCAGTCTGGCTGCTTTCCTCTCCCAGCATCGCTCTCGTGCTGTTAATCCAGAGATTTGTATGCGCTGTCCATGCTCGAGTCTGTATTTCGATCAACTTCTCCGGATTTTTCATCAGCGACGCAGAGAGTTCAAGAAATGCCTGCCCTATTCCCATCATATCGGAATTTTCGCCCATAGCCTGTCCTTGGCGCGACAGGAAGCCCTGCAGTAAACCATGATATTGTTCGGCTATATCTGCCATGAAGCATTACCAGTTACGAACCTGCAAGCCCTTGAACGCCCGAAACTCGGTGGGGTTTGAGGTAACGAGAATCATCTTGTTGACATAAGCGATTGCTGCGACCTGTCCAACTATGAAGGGTGGCGCCAGGCCCATGGCTGTTAAACGTGCGCGTTCACCGGCATGCCAGTCTGCAGCTTTCTGATCATATTCAAGAATGGGGAAACTTGCCAGTACCACATCTTCAATGTAACGTTCTATCACCTCCCTGTGGCGCAAATGCGTAATACGCGAACAGCCGAACCGCAACTCGTGCCAAACCAGCGCGGGAATCGCTATTTCACCTTCGTGTTCGCGCAACCTGCGCATGATGCCCTGGGATGGCCTCGCCTTCAGCGGTTCCGTTACCACATTTGTATCAAGCAGGTACTTGATCATCACAGATCAACTTTACGCTCTTGTCCCTGTTTACGCGAGAGTGAGAATAACCGTTCGGGGTTGAGATTAAGGTTTGCCAGATCGACATTTATTGTAAAGTGGCGATAGGTTTCAGCAAAACCACCGTAGTAGGAGGAAAGCTGCTCAAAGTGACGGCGGCCGATTATCATGGCAACCAGTTCTCCCCGCCGGGTCAGCTCCACAATTTTGCCGTGCTCTGCCTCACGGACTAAATTCGGAAAATTATAGCGGGCATCAGCGATTGAATATCGTTCGATCATGGTTTGGTTACAATGTACATTATCATGTACGTCACATCATATACTCTATATGGAATTTGTCAATTATCGAATTTACCGGGGACAGATCTGTCCCCTCTCACAGCGCAGGCCACCATCTCGCCAATCAGGCGACTTCGAACAAACCTGCGGCGCCCATGCCGCCGCCGACACACATGGTGCAGACAACGAATCTTGCGCCGCGGCGCTTGCCTTCTATCAGGGCGTGCGCCACCATGCGGTTGCCGGACATGCCGTATGGGTGACCGATGGAAATAGAACCGCCGTTTACGTTGAGTATGTCGTTGGGAATTTCCAGCCTGTCACGGCAATAGACCACCTGCACGGCAAACGCCTCGTTTAACTCCCAGAGGTCGATATCAGCCATAGTCAAACCGTGCTGTTTCAGCAATTTAGGTACGGCATAAACCGGGCCGATACCCATTTCATCGGGCTCGAGACCGGCAACGGCAAGGCCGCGATAAATCCCCAGCGGTTCCAGGTTCTGTTTCTCGGCCAGGCGGCTGTCCATCAACACACAGGCAGATGCGCCATCGGATAATTGGCTGGCGTTTCCGGCTGTAATACAACCATCATCAATAACCGGAGCCAGACCTTGCAGACCTTCCAGGGTGGTTTCGGGGCGGTTGCCTTCATCTTTATCCAACACGACCTCCTGGTAGCTTACTTCTCCGGTCTCTTTGTTGCGTACAGCCTTGGTTGATGTCAATGGCGCCAGTTCCTCATCGAATTTCCCTGCTTCCTGGGCAGCAGCCGTGCGTCGCTGGCTCTGCAACGCATACTCATCCTGAATTTCCCGACTGATGTGGTAACGCCTGGCCACAATTTCCGCGGTCTGCAGCATGGGCATATAAGCATGAGCGCTCTGCCCGATTACAGCCTCATCAGTGCTCTTGCCCACTAATTCAAAGGCATCATTCTGAACCAGGCTGACGGACTCCAGACCTGCTGCAACGACCACGGGCGCGTTATCCAGTATGATCTGCCTGGCTGCGTCTGCAATTGCAATCATGCCTGAAGCACATTGCCGGTCCACGGACATGCCGCTGGTCGACGCAGGAAGTCCGGCCGCCAGGGCGCTCATTCTGCCTATATTCCAGCCGGTTGTCCCCATTTGCATAGCACAACCTACGATGACATCATCGACCTCGTCCACGTCTGTTCCGGCGCGCCCAAGGGCTGTGCGGATAACATGACCGCCCAAAGTCGGCGCCTTGGTGTTGTTGAATGCGCCGCGCCAGGCCTTGCCGATGGGCGTGCGCGCGGCCGAAACGATTACAGCTTCTTTCATTGGACTGGCCTCAAGTATTGGTTGACGATTCTATATGATAAAACACATACGGGCTTATTCATCGATGTCCGGGAACAGCCAGGGTCTCTGTTTTGCCCTTTCCCGTTCATAATCACGTATCAAATCGCTGCTTTCCAGGGTGATGCCGATATCATCCAGGCCTGTTAACAGCCTCTCCTTGAGTTCGGACTCGATATCGAACGTCAGTATTTCGCCGCTCGGAGTTGTGATTGTCTGTTGGTGCAGTTCTACCTTAAGACGGTATCCCTCGGTCGACTCGACCTCCCTGAAGAGTCGATCTGTTAATTCTGAGGCAAGCACAATGGTCAATAAACCGTTCTTGCCTGCATTGGTGAAAAAGATATCACCGAAACTGGGCGCCAGCACGCAACGGAAACCATACTCATACAAAGCCCAGACAGCATGTTCCCTGGAAGAACCGCAGCCGAAGTTTTCCCTGGCCAGCAGTATTTCCGCGCCCCGGTAACGAGGCCGGTTAAGTACAAAGTCTGCGCGCAACGGACGCCGGCTGCAATCCTGTTCCGGTTCTCCCACGTCAACATAACGCCAGGCATCAAACAGGTTTGGCCCAAAACCGCTGCGGCGAATGGATTTCAGGAATTGTTTGGGAATGATAGCGTCGGTATCGACGTTGGATCGGTCCAAAGGCGCAACCAGGCCGTGGATTGTGGTGAATGCCTGCATGTTTATGTCATGTCCACAGATGACACAGGTTGGCACAGATTAGTATGGAATAGTGTTCCTGGAATTGTCATGAATACTTGCATGTTCATGTTACGTCCATAGATGACACAGATTTGCGCAGGTGGATTACTATCTGTGTTCATCCGTGGATACCCATTCCCGCACGTCTGTGAAATGGCCGGCTATGCCGGCAGCCGCTGCCATGGCTGGGCTGACGAGGTGTGTGCGGCCTCCTGCGCCCTGCCGCCCTTCAAAATTACGATTGGAGGTGGATGCGCAGCGTTCACCCGCGCTCAACCTGTCTTCGTTCATGCCCAGACACATGGAACACCCCGGCTCGCGCCACTCAAAACCAGCAGCAGAGAAAATCCTGTCCAGTCCTTCTGCCTCGGCCTGGCGCTTGACCAGGCCGGAACCCGGCACGACCAGCGCCTGTTTGACGCTGTCTGCCATACGTTTGCCGGCAACCACCCGGGCGGCTTCTCTCAGGTCTTCTATACGCGAATTGGTGCAGGAGCCGAT
>JAAXHV010000553.1 GCA_012270695.1 Gammaproteobacteria bacterium
GATACCGTACCTTTCGATGAGATCTACGACAAACTGGGCATCTTCGGCACCCCCAACTCGGTCGCCGACAAGATTGAATGGTTGAACAGGGAGGCTGGCCTTGAGCATATAATCATTTTCAATTGGTTCGGTAAACTGGCACACGAAAAAGCCATGCGCAGCATGGAACTGTTCGCCCGGGAAGTCATGCCGCGTTTCCGGGAACCTGCCGCCCGGACAACAACAGGCTGATCGGATGGGAGACATGAAGAACTGCTCACTGTGCTGGACAATGACACAATCATCGAGGACGGTGTTGTGACCCCCAAAGACATATAAAACGCGAGGTTGATAAACCATGATTGAATCTCTGAGTTCCAAAAACCTGCCGGCGCCCCGGTTCCGTTACAGCCCACTGGTCAAAGCCGGGCCGTTCTATAAAACCGCCGGCATGATCGCCCTGGATAAGGACACTGGCCAACTCGAACCGGGCGGCGCCGGCGCGGAAACCGCCAAGATTCTCAAAAATCTGCTGGATGCCCTGCCCGATTTCGACCTGAGCCTGGATGACCTCGTCAGCGCAACCATCTACACGACCAGCTTCGACCAGTTCCCGGAAATCAACAAGTCCTGGGAAGCCGTGATCAGCGCCGACATGCGTCTCCCGGCGCGCACAGCCATTGGAGTCAACGCCCTGCCCCTCAACGCCGCTGTGGAGATGGAGTTCTGGTTTTATAAATAGGATGAGCCTGACTTGCAGGAACAATTCAAGGCATGGGGGTAGATTGGCTGATCAGTTTTGGTAACCCCAAAACTGAATACATATTCATCCGGCAGATAGGGGTCTCCCTGGTCCTCCCCAAAAACCAGGCCAAGGTTTCTGCGAATTTTTGGCTTAAAGACTGTAAACATAGGTATGGAGCGAATGGATGCGATGCCCATCATCGCAGATGTCCAAATTGCCAGGACGGGACTGAGTGTCAGGAATAAGACCACTTGCATATTCCCATTTTAGGAATTATTATTCCCAAAATGGGAAGTAACATAACAGATGCTGTAAGAATCCAAGATGCGCTTTTTTCCGGCGTACAACAGCGACTATTGGGAATCATATTCGGACAGCCGGACCGGCGATTTCAAGGGGCGGAATTAATCCGCATGATAAATTCAGGGACCGGAGCTGTGCATAGACAACTCACTACGCTGGCTGCCAGCGGGTTGGTTAACGTTATCCAGATCGGGAACCAGAAACATTACCAAGCTAATCCGGACTCACCTGTTTTTGAAGAGTTATGCGGTTTAATCCGAAAAACGGTTGGGCTACGCGAACCATTACAACGCTCCCTGGAACCTCTGAAAAGTCAGATTGACGTTGCCTTTGTTTACGGATCAATCGCACGAGGCACCGACACTGCGAGGAGTGATATAGATTTAATGCTAATCGGTGAAGGATTGGATTATATAAGCGTTCATGACACTATCCATAACGCTGAGACCAAACTACAAAGAAAGATAAGCCCGAATTTAACCACGTTGAGTGAATGGAGAAAAAAACTCAACAAGGAAAATCCTTTTATCTCTAATATAAATAAGCAAGCCAAACTGTTTATCTACGGATCGGAAGATGAGCTTGCCTGAACTGGACAACCTGGTACGGATTGGCAAACTGAAGGAAGAAGCGCCTTCCCAGATTGAGATTGATGGCTTGATCCGCTCCGGCAAGGTTCGGTTAGAGGATGCTCAGAATAAAACCAACTCGTTGGAGGGTCGCTTCGACCTGGCGTATAACGCAGCGCATGCGCTGAGTCTTGCTGCGCTACGCTGGCATGGCTACCGGCCAGAAAACCGCTACGTTGTATTTCAGGTTTTGCCTCATACTCTTGGCATAGATACAGCCGTTTGGCGAACGCTTGCCAAATGTCACCAACGGCGTAATGTGGCAGAATATGAAGGGCATCTTGAAGTTGATGAACAACTTTCCAGTGATTTGGTGATTTGTGCTGAACATGTCTATGCTGAAGTTTCTAAACTAGGGCCAGACTAGATGAGAATCTACGGCGACATCAATTCAGGCAATTGCCTCAAGGTGAAGTACACCTCTGATTTTCTGGAACTTGATTATGAGTGGATAGACGTGGACATCATGCAGGGAGAAAGCCGTACCCCGGAGTTTTTGCGGATCAATCCCCAGGGACAGGTACCGGTCATACAGATTGAGGACGGCCGTTGCCTTGCCCAGTCCAACGCAATTATCCGCTACCTTGCACAGGGAACCGCGTTATTACCCGAGGATCCTTACCTGCAAGCCAAGGTGGACGAATGCCTGTTCTGGGAACAGTACAGCCATGAACCGTATATCGCGGTCTGCCGCTTTCACATGCTGTATATGGGAAAATCCAGGGAAGCGTGGGAGTCCTGGCGGGTGGAACGCGGCGAGCGTGCCCTGGATGATATGGAAAACCACCTTACGGGCCGCCGATGGCTGGCCGGAGATACTTTCACTATTGCTGATATTACACTATTGGCTTACACTCGGGTTGCGCACGAGGGGGCTTTGATTTAGAAAACCGTCAACATGTCCGGCAATGGGTACAGAATTGTGAACGACTTTTATCACTATAGCCGTCTGTCCGTCACCAGGACGTTTACCGGCGTCGGGATTGGCTCAGGAGTGTAAATCTGAAAAAGATACTTAAAGGTTTTGCAACAGTCGTGATTATCCTGGGCCTGCCCTTCGCGGCTGTCATGCTGGATAGCCCTCCCATCAAGCTTTTCGGTGGCAAGGTTATTGGACTCCTTGAAGATCCTGTTACCAGCGGTATGTTCGTTTCCGAAGATACGGATACTTTCAGTCCGGGCCTGCCAATCGGCGCCCGGTTCCCGGCCATCCGGGCACTCTACCAGGGTCAGGAAATCACCAGCATCGACCGGTTCATGGGCGAGCGCGGGGCAGTTTTCGTCGCGGTACGCTCGGCGGACTGGTGACCCTACTGCAGAAGGCAACTCGTGCAGTTGCAGGAACGGACAGCGGACTTCGAGAAGGCCGGTATCGGCATTGTTGCGATTACTTATGACTCGCCGGAGTTGCAGCAGGTATTCATCGATGCTGCTTCCATTACCTATCCGCTCCTCTCCGATATCGATGCCACAACCATCCGGACGCTCGGCATCTTGAACGAGCAGTACGAACCGGGGGATGTAGCGTATGGTATCCCTCACCCCGGGGTATTTGTATTGGATCCCGGGATGAAGATCGCCGGCAAGATTTTCGTCGAGGATTACCAGCTGCGGGTGGACGGCGAGGGCACACTCGCCTACGCGCTGCAAGTCCTGGGCGGGCTTTAATCCTTCTCCATCAGCCCCCGGGGAATCCCCTCGAAGAGTGGTGCATCGATCATCTCCGGCAGGTGAATGGCCTTGAGGTCGGCAGTCTCATCCATACCCAGGAGCGGGGCCGTGGGTGGATATGCAGGCTAACCCGGGCCGCTACGGCATAGCAGTCCGGTCAAGCCGCGGCCTTCCACCCAGGATGAATTCGCCGACACTGCCCTCAACCACCGGGTCCAGACCCGTTATGCGGGCGAAAAGGGCGGAATCGCCGTTGCCGATCGCACATGGTGAGATATCCAGGTCCGTTGCCGCGAGATAGAGGGTCTGGTAGAGCGCGCCGACATTGCGCAGGATAATGCCGTAGCTAATCGACCTGTACTTCCACATGACCCGCGCGAAGCGGGCAGCAATGACAAGCACGACCTGCGGGGCCGCTTCGTTCCCGGTTGCCCTGGCCGCATCCGCGATCAGGCGTTCAGTATCGGCGCTGCGACCCGTAATCTGCACAAGCGCGTGGCGGCTCGCATCGTAGTGGTAGATGCCGGACTCCACGCCGGCGCAGCGGTCGATCACCGGGTAGATTTCCAGTTCGTAACTTGCGCCACCGCTCGGATAGGGGCGCCGCGTGGCCTCGAAGGGGACGGTTTGCCCCTCGGTGTTGCCGACAGGCATGACTCTGGATGCGCGGATGCGTGCGGCGCGGTCGAGCAGGTATCCGAGATCCTCAAGAGTTATGGGATGATCTTCGTCATAAGTACGTTCGGAACGCCGCCGCTCCAGCACGGAGGCGAACGCCTCCCGACCAGGATCACCGGACGCGCGGGGCAGCACCACGGGGTCGCCCGGCCAGGGCTGACGCCGGGCCGGTAACGGATCGATCTCGCCAATGAAGGGAAATACCCCGCCGGATGGGTCGTGATGCCAGCCCGCGCGCTGGTGGACGTGGAAGAGAAGGTCATGGAACTCCCATTGCGCAAGCGCTTGCCGTCGGGGTTCGCTCTCTGGCGGGCCGGTCTCCAGAAATCCCGCGGCAGCCAAGGCACGGCGGACCAAGGGCGCTTCCAGCGCGGCCAGGTCGGTCATTGTGAGACGCGCTGCACACAGGGACGACTCTACAACCCAGGCTCCGCCGTCGCGCCGGATGCAGGCGAAACGGTGCAGCGGACACTCGGCCGGCGGTATGTCCGACGTCAGCGCGGGCACGAACAAACTCCATTGCGGCGCGATGACCGCGTGCTCCCCCGTCTCGTCCACAAGGGGGAATTCCAGACCACCCGCCCGGCACAGTTGCTGCAACACGACAAGCCAGGTCGCGGCATGCCGTGCGCCGTCTTCCTGCAGTATCAGGTCACGCAGTTCGGCAAGCGCTGCGCCGGACGCGAGCCGTGCGCACGCCGCAGCGTAGGACGGCGCGTAGTCTGCAAGCCGGTGCTCCTGCCCCCCTGCGGGCCTGACCACGAGCGCAGTGCCGTCG
>JAAXHV010000554.1 GCA_012270695.1 Gammaproteobacteria bacterium
ATTCGTAATTCCCAATTAAAACTCCAAGTGGTTGGGGGTGCGCGGAAACGGGATGACGTCCCGAATGTTAGCGGCGCCGGTCACCAGCATCAGCAATCGTTCAAAGCCCAGGCCGAAACCGCAATGGGGCGCAGTGCCGTATTTGCGCGTATCCAGGTACCACCAGTAATCATCCGGATTGAAACCCAACTCGGTAATGCGCTGGTGTAATTGAACATAGCGTTCTTCACGCTGGCTGCCGCCGATAATCTCGCCGATGGAAGGTACTAGCACATCCATGGCGGCAACCGTCCTGCCGTCATCGTTCTGCCGCATGTAGAATGCCTTGATGTCCTTCGGATAATCAAACACGATCACCGGCTGCCTGAAATGTTGCTCCGTCAGGAAGCGCTCGTGTTCAGACTGCAAATCCTTGCCCCATTCCGGTATGAACTCAAAGTTTCGTCCTGATTTTTGCAGTATTTCAATGGCCTCCGTGTAAGGAAGGCGGATAAAATCATGCTCGGCGATATTATCCAGTGTGGCGGCCAGGGTTTTATCGACGAAGCGGCAGAACAGGTCGAGATCAACGCTGCACTCCTCCCTGACGAAGTTCACGAGATAGCGGATCAACTCCTCTCCCAGGTCCATGTTGTCGTTCAGGTCGGCGAAGGCCATCTCCGGTTCTATCATCCAGAATTCGGCGACGTGGCGGGATGTGTTGGAGTTCTCCGCGCGAAACGTCGGGCCGAACGTGTATACGCGCCCCAGACTCAGGCAATACATCTCTACTTCCAACTGTCCTGATACCGTCAGGTTTGCCTCCTTGCCGAAGAAGTCCCGGCCGAAATCGACTGCTCCGTTATGCTTTGGCACTTCCTGCAAATCCAGGGTCGTCACCCGGAACAACTCCCCGGCGCCCTCACAATCGGCGCCGGTGATGATAGGGGTGTGGACCCAGTTGAAGCCGCGTTCCTGAAAGAATGAGTGGACAGCCTGGGCCAACCTGGAACGGATGCGGAACATGGCGCCGTATTTGTTGGTACGCGGGCGCAGGTGGGCAATCGTGCGGAGGAATTCGTCGGAGTGTCTTTTCTTTTGCAGGGGATAGTCTTCCGGCGCGGCGCCGATCACCTCAATGGCAGAAGCCCGGATCTCCCACTTCTGGCCCTTGCCGGGGGATTCGACCAGGTCCCCTTGTACCCTGATGGCAGCGCCGGTGGTGATATACCTGAGCGTAGTGTGATCGTCCAGTTCCGCATCGGCGATGATCTGGATATTCGCCAGACAGGAACCGTCATTCAATTCAATGAATGAAAAGTCTTTTGCTTCCCGTTTCGTCCTGACCCAGCCTGATAACGCCAAATCATGAATGGGACCATCGGCATCCAACAGGGCTGCAACCGTATTATGCTGTTGCATGGATCAGCGCTTTCTGATCAAGGTGAGGCCGTCGCCGATGGGAAGCATACACATATCCACCTTATCGTCTTCATGAACCATCTTGTTGAACGCGCGGATGGCGATGGTTTCATCACTCTGTTTATCCGGGTTCGCCACGTCGCCCCCCCAGAGCACGTTATCTACAGCCATCATGCCCCCGCTGCGCAGCAGGCGGTAATTCAGCGGGTAATAAGCGGAATATTCTTCTTTTACCGCGTCGACAAATATAAAATCGAAGCTGTCCGACTCACCGGCTTCCAGCAAATCAGCCAATGTGTCCAGGGCGGGAGCAAGGCGTAGCTCTATTTTCCTGGCAACGCCCGCTGCCTGCCAGTATTCCATTGCCTTGTCCGTATATTCTTTGTTTATGTCACAGGCGATGAGTTTTCCGTCAGCTGGCATTGCCCTGGCCATGCACAGGCTGCTGTAGCCGGTAAAGACGCCCAACTCTATGATCTTCCTGGCGCTCAGCAATTTCACCAGCAAACCCATAAACTGTCCCAGTTCCGGGGAAATCTGCATGCCTGCCCATTTATGTTGTGCCGTTTCCGCGCGGCAGCGTTGCATGACTTCATCTTCCCGTAAGCTTACGGAGTGAAGATATTCATATACCTGTCCGGTTAAATTGATGGAAATCCTGGACATTATGGCTGCTCGCGAATTAAATAGCGATATGCTACAGCATATTGAAATTGAGCGTCAGTATCCAGGGAAAATCAACCTGGTGCAACTGACGGATACGCATATCTCGGCTGATGAAAATGAACTCTTGGCCGGTGTCAACACGACCGTGACCTTGCTCAATGTAATTTCTGAAGT
>JAAXHV010000555.1 GCA_012270695.1 Gammaproteobacteria bacterium
GCCGTATTGATGATTGAAATCAGCCTGGCAGATTCAGCTATTGATCATGATGAACTGGCTATTATCAAAAAAGCGCTTGTGGGCCACTTTAATATTGCTGTGGAACAGGTGGATGAATTGATTGACCTGGCGCGTCGGGAAGTCGACCTTGCCGTTTCCCTGCATGACTTTACCCGCATGCTGAATGACAACCTGAATGCTTCGGAGAAAATCCAGGTCATCGAGCTGCTCTGGCAGGTTGCATTTGCCGATGCCGTTCTGGACAAATATGAAGAATATTACATCAGAAAAATTGCCGACCTGCTTTATATCTCCCATAAAGATTACATCAGGACGAAACACAGAGTCGCTGCTGTGAACGATTCCTGATGCCGGGAAACCTCTGACCAGCCTGTAATTCTCACCAATTGATGCGATAACAAATCGTCAGGATAGACGATATGCACGGCCATAGGCTGGTGATACAGACACTATGATAGAAAAAATCATCTCCGGCGGACAGACAGGGGTGGACCGCGCGGCCCTGGACGTCGCCATTGAACTGCAAATTACCCATGGGGGCTGGTGCCCTGCCGGGCGGAGAGCCGAAGACGGCAGGTTGAATGATCGCTACCGCCTGGCAGAACTGGACTCTGCGGAATATGTCGACCGGACCAGGAAAAACGTTGAGGACAGTGACGGCACCCTGATCCTGAACAAGGAAATACTGGAAGGCGGGACAGAATTAACCCTTATCTTTGCCGGAAATTTCGGCAAACCCGTCATGATCGTTGACCTCGACAACTCACCCGAACCGGACGACATCCGAAACTGGCTTGTTGCCAATAAAATAAACCAGTGCAACGTGGCAGGCCCGCGGGAAAGCAAACGGCCGGGTATTTATCGGCAAGCCTATCGTTATCTTCACCTTCTGCTTACCTCACCAGATATTGCAAATATTCGGACCGTTAGCATAAGAGGATAGAATTTTACTCCGTCCCCGGATTCTTCCTGACTACGAATATTGTCAGTTTTCGATATATTCACCGTTAGCCCCATCAGCCGGGGTGCCCCTGTCTCCTGTTTCTGCCAACCTGCCTCCCACACAGCGTAAATAGGCCTGTTCAAGATCGATGGCTTTGAAATACCGGCAGCAGTCTGCGGGTGATCCGACGAAGCGGATTTTGCCTTGGTGCAATATGGCAATGCTGTCACATATTTTTTCCACGTCCGCCAGCAGATGCGTAGTGAAAAAACAGGTGCACCCCTGGCGTTTCAGTTCCAGCAGGTGATCTTGCAGATATATACGCGCGCTGGGGTCCAGGCCGCCCATCGGTTCATCCATGATCAGCAACTTTTTCCCGCTCATCAGGCAACCGGCCAAACCCAGTTTCTGCGCTGTTCCCTTGGACAGGCTGACAGTGAGTTTATCCAGTTCGGACGTCTCCAGGTCCAGGATTTTCAAAGTGGGCTTTATCCTGTCCGGGTTGACACCATTGCCGTGGAGTTGACCCATGTAGCGCAGGTATTCCCAGCCATTGAGATAACCCGGCGGCCGGAAATTTTCCGGCAGGTAAGCCAGGCGCTCCCTTGCTGTGGTTTGGCTGTGCTTCCTGTCGAAGATGCTGATCTCTCCGGAAGTAACCGCTTCAAGGTCCAGCAGGCATTTTATCAAGGTGGTTTTGCCCGCGCCGTTAACTCCTACCAAGCCCATGCAGTCACCCTCGAACACCGACAGGTCCAGTTCCGATAACAGGACTTTCAGCCCACGGTGTTTTGTCAGCCGTTGTATCTGTATGGCAGGGACTGTCATGATCGACCCGCTTTCTGAAGTGGGGAATTGGCCCCTCCTGGGTCAGTACAGAAATAACGCATTACAGCGGGTATTGTCACTGTCCACGTTCCAGGAGGAGCCTGTGGCATCCGCGTTATTGATGCAGGGAGCGCCGGTCGCGGATGACCACAGTACGACTTCACTCCCCGCGGTACCGGCGCCGAAGTCATCGCCTCCCACCATACTTTCACCGGTTTTTGCCGTACTCACCGTGCCGCGCACTACGCCGCTGCCCGGGTTGCCGTCATCCAGCTTTACATCCAGTTCGCGCAACAAAGATGGTGTAACACCGGCGCCGAACACATAAGCCAGACGCACGCTCGACCCGGCCGTCGCGCCGCCGTCGTCATAATCATCGGTAAACCCCAGCAGGACAGGTTGCTGAAAAGCATTTCCAGGCACCCGCCCCGTCAGTACGCCGGCTTCATACTGCGCAGCCGTAGTCGTACTCCCGTTGTAGCTCCCGTTGAGGAGACGGGAATGGGCCAAATGCGCCCAGACTGCGCCGGCTTCCTCCCATTGGTCAATCCGCCCGTTCTGGTTGCCGCCGATGGTGGGTGTTCCGCCACAGTTGACATCGACTTCCGCGGTGATGGCGCTGCACGCCAGCGCCGGCGGCATATCGCCGGGGACTTGCCGGTAACGGTCTACAAAACCGTAATA
>JAAXHV010000556.1:0-3883 GCA_012270695.1 Gammaproteobacteria bacterium
CCGATCTTCATGCGGATCTGGTTGATAAATATCACCAGGGTGTTGGAGCGTTTGATATTAGCCGTGAGTTTCCTCAGGGCCTGGGACATCAACCGGGCCTGCAATCCCATGTGGCTGTCGCCCATTTCACCTTCAATCTCCGCCTTGGGTGTCAACGCTGCAACAGAGTCGATAATGATCAGGTCGGTCGCGCCCGAACGTACTAGCATGTCGGTGATCTCCAGCGCCTGTTCGCCCGTATCCGGCTGTGAGACTAGCAGATCAGCTATCTCCACTCCCAGTTTCTCCGCGTATTTCGGGTCCAGGGCATGCTCTGCGTCCACGAACGCGGCCGTGCCGCCGGTTTTCTGTATTTCCGCGGCAATATGCAAGGCAAGGGTGGTCTTGCCGGAAGATTCGGGTCCGTAAATTTCAACGACCCGCCCCCGAGGCAATCCGCCGACCCCCAGCGCCAGGTCCAGTCCCAGTGATCCCGTGGATACGGCAGTCACGTCATGGACAACGGACCCGTCTCCCATGCGCATGATCGATCCCTTGCCGAACTGCTTTTCGATCTGCCCCAATGCGATATCCAGGGCCTGTCTTTTCTTCTCGTCCATTGATGCTCTCATCATCATAAAATTAATAAGTGTATATTATGCCATGTTACATCCCGACTCGCATTTCTTAAATAACATGCATCACCTCAGGTTATTGACAACCAGGGTAAGGTTGAAAATGACCAGCAATACCATGATGGCCCGGAAGACAATGCCAAGGGCGCCACTTTTGGGCGCGTAGGCCCACATTACTCCGCCTACGACTATGGAGCCGACCAGGAAGGCCAGCGCCGCCGGTCCCGTCAGAAAATCTACCGCAGTTTGAAATGCCGTAGTGATAAAATCCAATGGCCCTCCCGTCGTGCCGATATCAAATTCGGCGCGCAGGATGCCGGGGAAACACAATAATCCAATCAAACAGATACAGTCGCGCATCGCACCTTCTCCTGGTTTATCCTGGGAAGCTCTGACTTAATCCGAGGCTCCCTTATTCAGTAAATATGAACGGCCTGTCAGCGACCCGGTCCGCGGTCAGGCAGGTAATCCGTTTCAGCAGTCTTCTTCTAATTACGTACAGCCATACTGCGATACCGTTCGGGTCGTTCCGGCAAACCAGGTTAAGTACGTAAAGGCCGAATGTGAAAATGACCGAGCATAGTAATAAAGAGCGCAAATGCACTCCCAGTAAGGCAGAAACGGAAAAAAGGAATAAAACCGCATTGGCGGGATAACCGAAGTAGCGCTTATGCGCGGTCAACGCCGATCTGTTGCTGCAGGCATCTTCCCTGACATCCATTAACTTTCTCTCTATGTAAGCGTTGTCAGATACTTGCTATGTACGTTTATATACATTGATAATGTATATATATACAAATAATTATGAAGAGTCAAATAATAATGTCAGCAATTCCCGCTAACTGGGTTTTTGGGGCTGTTTGTCCGTATAAGCAGAGTATCAGAGACTTTTCGTTTCCCGTGCCGCTGCCAGCAGCGCAAGACGGGCGATGACACCGTAGGTATAAAAACGGTTCGGGTGGGCATCCGGCGATTGCTCCTTGTCGGGCGAGTTGCAACATTCATCAAAAGCCAGCCGTTCGAAATACATACCTGGTGAATTGAGGTTCTCATTGGTCGCCCGCTGCGGATGCACCCGGTAAAAACCGCCTACTACATTCTGGTCTATCAGATAAACAACCGGTTCCGCAACCCTGCCGGGAGTGCCCCAGGTTTCATGGGTGTATATACCTTCCTGGATGATTGCCTTAGTCACTTTTTGTCCTTCCTTGATGGTCGCCATTTTCGTCCTTTGTTTCCGGTTCAGGTCATGCACTTCCTCGGCGCTGTGTATGGGCATTACGCCCATCCCGTAAGTGCCTGAATCCGCTTTGATCATCACGAACGGATCATTGCTTACGCCGTACTCGTCATATTTTTTCTGGACGGCCTTGAGCAATGATTCAACGTTCCTGGACAAACACGATTCGCCTGCCCGTTTCATGAAGTCCACTTCACCGCAGTTGCGGAACATGGGGTCGATGAACCAGGGGTCGATATCCAGCAATGCGGCAAATTCCTGGGCGACGTCCCGGTAAAAACTGAAATGGACGGATTTCAGCCGGTCCGACCAACCCAGGTTAACCGGCGGCATGACGAACTGGTCCACTCCCTGCAGGAAATCCGGTATGCCGGAGGATAAATCATTGTTCAATATCAACAGGTCAGGTCGAAAATCATTGACCAGCAGACTGGAACCCTGTCGCCGTAACGGTTCCAAGCAGATGGATGACCCATTGCCCATTTCGATTTGCATTTCCTTGTCCAGACCCGGGATTACCGATCCTATGCGGGTCTCGAAACCTGCTTTTTCAAATATCCTCTGCAGTACGGCAAGATTCTCAAGATAGGGCTTGTTTCGGGTATGATTCTCCGGAACGATTGAGACACTATCAACCGGCCTGTCCAGTCGTTCCAGCGCCGATTGCACCGCCTGTATGCACAGGGATTCGAAAACCGGGTTAAGGTTGTTAAACCCACCGGGGAACAGGTTGGTATCGACAGGAGCAATCTTGTAACCCGCGTTCCTCAAGTCAACGGAAGCATACAACGGCACCGATGTCTTACGCCATTGGGAGCGGAACCAGGATTCAATCCTGGCCTGGTAGTCCAGGATAGTGCTCTCAATGCTGTTCAATGGGCCGGACAGGGCCGTCGTCAGACGGGGAACCACTTCTGCTGTAGCTGCAACCATGTAATCTTCCTAATTAAAAAAATCTGATTATATATTAAAAACAAGAGACTTTCTGTCTTCTTTCCAGCGTATTTCGCTCAGCGCAGGTCGCCCCAAAGTACCTGCAGTGCAGTAACAGCCGCAACCGCAGCGGTTTCCGTGCGCAGGGTACGAGGGCCGAGTCTTACCGGAATATATCCCCGTTTTTCCGCAGCCGTTTGTTCCGCAGCCGTCAGGCCGCCTTCCGGTCCTACCAGTATGCTTACTTTCCTGTTGTTCACATCGTTATAGCCGGCAATAGACTGTCGTGCTGCCGGCGCCAGCAGAAATCGCGTCGGATTCTGATCGCTCTTCAGCCACTCATGCAGTGCACGCGGAGTACACAAGAGCGGCAGGGAATTCCTGCCGGACTGCTCACAGGCATGGATCATGATTTTTTTCCAGTGCTGCAGACGCGTCTCCACACGTTTATGGTCCAGTTTGACGTTACTACGCTCGGTGAACAGGGGAACAATAACGGATATCCCCAATTCGGTTGACTTTTGCAGCGCATAATCCATGTGCAGACTGCGTGAAATACCCAGCCCAAGCGTAATGAACAAGGCAGGTTCGGATGTGTCCGGCTCAAATCCCTGTATTTCAACTTCAACCGCAGCAGTAGAAATGGAGATAATCCTGCCCGTAAAACTGCCGCCGTGACCGTCGAAAAGGGTAATATCATCATTACGCCGGCATCGCAAAACCCGCAGCAAGTGGTGTGATGCCTGTTTTGATAACACAACTCTTGCGGAAACCGCTAACGGGGTATCCGCATATATTCGGATATTGCGCATAAGCTAGCAGTGTTTAAAATAGACCGTTGTAACAAGCCTGATGCAAGAAAGATGACATTACAACACGCTAAATTCAACATAGGTCAGCTTATCCAGCATAAATTATTTAATTACAGGGGGGTTATTGTTGACGTTGATCCTGTTTTTCGAGGTTCAGATGAATGGTACGACAAAGTCGCGCTATCCAGACCCCCCAAGGATAAACCCTGGTATAAAGTGCTGGTTCACAACTCCGACCAGGAAACCTATGTCGCCGAAAGGAACCTGGATAATGACTCTTCCCA
>JAAXHV010000556.1:4091-5429 GCA_012270695.1 Gammaproteobacteria bacterium
TCAGCCTGGCAGATTCAGCTATTGATAATGATGAACTGGCTATTATCAAAAAAGCGCTTGTGGGCCACTTTAATATTGCCGTGGAACAGGTGGATGAATTAATTGACCTGGCGCGTCGGGAAGTCGACCTTGCCGTTTCCCTGCATGACTTTACCCGCATGCTGAATGACAACCTGAATGCTTCGGAGAAAATCCAGGTCATCGAGCTACTCTGGCAGGTTGCATTTGCCGATGCCGTTCTGGACAAATATGAAGAATATTACATCAGAAAAATTGCCGACCTGCTTTATATCTCTCATAAAGATTACATCAGGACGAAACACAGAGTCGCTGCTACGAACGATTCCTGATGCCAAGGAACCCCCGACCGGCCTGCAATTCTCACCAATTGATGCGATAACAAATCGTCAGGATAGACGATATGCACGGCCATAGGCTGGTGATACAGAGACTATGATAGAAAAAATCATCTCCGGCGGACAGACAGGGGTGGACCGCGCGGCCCTGGACGTCGCCATTGAACTGCAAATTACCCATGGGGGTTGGTGCCCTGCCGGGAGGAGAGCCGAAGACGGCAGGTTGAATGATCGCTACCGCCTGGCAGAACTGGATTCTGCGGAATATGTTGACAGGACCAGGAAAAACGTTGAGGACAGTGACGGCACCCTGATTCTGAACAGGGAAATACTGGAAGGCGGGACAGAATTAACCCTTATCTTTGCCGGAAATTTCGGCAAACCCGTCATGATCGTTGACCTCGACAACCCACCCGAACCGGACGACATCCGAAACTGGCTTGTTACCAATAAAATAAACCAGTGCAACGTGGCAGGCCCGCGGGAAAGCAAACGGCCGGGTATTCATCGGCAAGCCTGCCGTTATCTTCACCTTCTGCTTACGTCACCGGATATTGCAAATGTTCGGGGTCAGAGCAAAAATACGGTTAGCATAAGGGGACAGAATTTAACTCCGTCCCCGGATTCTTCCTGACTACGAATATTGTCAGTTTTCGATATATTCACCGTTAGCCCCATCAGCCGGGGTGCCCCTGTCTCCTGTTTCTGCCAACCTGCCTCCCACACAACGTAAATAGGCCTGTTCGAGATTGATTGCTTTGAAATACCGGCAGCAGTCTGCGGGTGTCCCGACGAAGCGGATTTTGCCTTGGTGCAATATGGCTATGCTGTCACATATTTTTTCCACGTCCGCCAGCAGATGCGTAGTAAAAAAACAGGTGCACCCCTGGCGTTTCAGTTCCAGCAGGTGATCTTGCAGATATATACGCGCGCTGGGGTCCAGGCCGCCCATCGGTTCATCCATGATCAGCAACTTTTTCCC
>JAAXHV010000557.1 GCA_012270695.1 Gammaproteobacteria bacterium
ATGGACAGGAAAATAGTGACGACGGTAAAGGTCGAGACCGTGCCGGAATGCAGCGCGGCCCAGCCGACGAACAGGCTGGCGATACCGCCGAAACCGTTGAATATGGCCACCATCTCCGGCATCGCAGTCATGGCGACTAGGCGCGCAGCGAACGCGCCGATGACGCCGCCGATGATCAGTCCCAGGGCGATCCAGCGGAAATCGACGATGGAATGATCTAGCAAAGTGACCACGATCGCGAGTAGCATTCCCAAGGCGGACACCAGGTTGCCGTTACGCGCGGTAGCCGGGGAACTCAGCATCTTCAGGCCGAATATGAACAAGACGGCCGCGGCCACGTAAGACAGGTTGATCAGCAGTGCATTACTCATTGTTCGTCACCTTCCTTCTTTTTGAACATGGACAACATGCGGTTGGTCACCATGTAACCGCCGACGACGTTGATGGAGGCGAAGGTAACGCCCAGGGTGCCGAGCAGGGTTGCCATTTCAGCGCTGCCGGCGCCGGCAGAGGTCAGGGCGCCGACCAGGGTGATGCCGGAGATGGCGTTGGCGCCGGACATCAGCGGTGTGTGCAGGGTGGCGGGTACTTTACTGATCAACTCAAAGCCCAGAAAGATGGACAGGACCAGGATGAATGTCAGGTAAACGGCTTCCATTGTTAGCTCCTTAACGTTTTGATGGTTTCATTGACGATGGCGCCGCCGTGAGTAATCAGGCAGCCCTTGATGATGTCGTTCTCGTGGTCGAGGACAAAAGACTTGTTTTCCTTGTCCCAGTATTCGTTCAACATATTGTAGAGGTTGGACGAATACATCTGGCTGGCGTCCCGGCAGACGAAATTGGGCCAGTTGCCCTGGCCGATGATGGTGACGCCGTCGACGACCACTTCCTCTCCGGCGACCGAGCCTTCCACGTTACCGCCGGTCTCCGCGGCCATATCGACGATCACGCTGCCGGGCTGCATGGCTTCCACCATGTCACGGGTGACTAGCACGGGCGCCTTGCGGCCGAACACCTGGGCGGTGGTGATGACGATATCGGACTCGGCAATAGCCGCCTTCTGCCCCTGGCGTTGTTTTTCGATCTGCTCCGCGGTCAGTTCCCTGGCATAACCGTCTTTGGTCTGACCTGTTTCGCCCAGGTCTATTTCAAGGAATTTTGCCCCGACGGAGCGGACCTGTTCGGCGACGACGGGGCGGGTGTCGAAGGCCGTCACCTTGGCGCCCAGCCGTTTGGCCGTGGCGATGGCCTGCAATCCGGCCACGCCGGCGCCGATGACGAATACCCTAGCCGGCTTGATGGTCCCGGCGGGTGTCATCATCATGGGCAGGAGACGGTCCAGGCTGTTGGCCGCCATCATCACCGCCACGTAGCCGGCCAGGTTGGCCTGGGAACTGAGCGCATCCATCTTTTGCGACAAGGTGGTGCGGGGGATCATTTCCATACTGATGGCGCTGACGCCGTGTTGCGCCAGGACATCCACCAGTTCGCCCTCGTTAAAGGGGTCCAGGTAGCTGATGTGTATACAACCCTGTTTCAGCCGGCCGACTTCACCTGTCTCCGGTTTGCGGATGCGCAGGACAATATCGGATTGCGTCAGAATATCATCCCGGTTGGAAGTAAGCGTGGCGCCGGCGCCGGCATACGCCTCATCGGCAAAGCCGGAACCTTGCCCCAGCGCGGCCTCAACCGTTAATTCCGCACCGAGTTTGACCAGTTTTTTTACCGTATCCGGGATAACGGCAACCCGATTCTCACCCGGATGAGTCTCCTTAAGAACACCAATTTGCATAAAAAAGCCCTCTGGCAGGTTAAGTTATTGTCATTGTTGTGGCGATACATCCGCATATCGCAGGAACCGCTGATTAACTCAGCGGTTCCGTCAGGTAATAAAGCGCCGGGTCTTATCCCCTCAGCATCCGCTATCCGGCGCATTTATGTGGCGTGTGATGGCCGACTGCAGCCGCCATTGCTAAAACGGCGCACATACTAACACAAACATAAACGCAAAACTACCAGCAGTTTTCACACCAGCAGTTTTCAGGGGACAGAAGATGAGAGGCAGGGCGGGTGGGTCTGCCGCAGACTGCCTCACCCTACGGTCAATTCAGCAGAGAACTTACCCACCGGAAATAAAACGGGCCAATGGCTAACAGCAAAAATGTCATCGTTACTATCAAACCACCAAGTTTGATGATTATCTTATCATGCAACAATGCCATTTCCTGGCGTACGGCATTCACGGAAGCTTCAAGATCTTTGTGCACCAATTTAAAATCATTTTCGACATCTTTACGCAGCCCATCAACATCCTTACGCAGTCCATCGACATCCTTGCGTAGCTCATCAACATCCTTGCGTAGCCCATCGACATCTTTACGCAGCCCGTCAACATCCTTGCGCAGCCAATCAATGTCTTTGCGCGCCAATGCAATATCTTTTTGAACATCCTTGCGCAACCCATCAATATCCTTATGCACTAATACCAGGTCGGTTTTAGTCGCGACGGTTTGACTCACTGCTGTGCTGATGGTCGTCACAATGCCTTCCGCTTGAATATGGTCAAAACCGATTTCCCGCAATCCCTGGGCGGCGCTCAGTGTATCAAAGGTGACCGGCTTAGGGTTGCCGCTAGCCGGCGTTTGGTTAGTTGCTGTCATTAGCATCCTCCAAGGTTGGTGGCGGAAACCTGATTGGCTCAAAATCGGCCTGGATTTCTCACCGGGTCCTGATAACACAAGCCGTCATCCGTATAAGACGACGACGCCATGAAACTGCAACGTACACCAGCGGGATAACTATTGCAAGCGGAATAAATTCAGCCCTCCTTTCCCGCTAACGGGTTTCTTGGGGTTTCTTGGTTCGTTCCTTGGCGCACCCGTGGACCGTCCCGCGCTCGGCCCTGGCGCTAGTCATGGCAAACAATCCTAAAAATCCTCTGCCTCTTCCAGTTAACGGGAGCT
>JAAXHV010000558.1:0-3851 GCA_012270695.1 Gammaproteobacteria bacterium
CCCGCGCCGATGGATCCCATGCAGGAGAAAGTGATGAAGGCCCTGCCCTTCGTCTTCACGGTATTCTTCGCATTCTTTCCTTCCGGACTGGTGCTGTACTGGGTCACCAACAACATCTTATCCATTGGCCAGCAGTGGCTTATCACGAGAAACCTGGAAAAAGAGGGCCTTTCTGCTGCAAAGTGACAATCTGGTAGTCGGAACTCCGGAACATACAGATACCATCGCGGCCATCGCAACGCCGCCGGGACAGGGCGGAGTGGGTATCGTGAAAATGTCCGGACCTGACAGCAGCAGGATCATCAAGGCGATATGTCGGATCCAACCTGCGCCTCGCGAATGCTTGTACACAGCATTTTATGACGCCGGGGAACAAATACTGGACCGTGGCATGGCGCTGTTTTTTCAAGGTCCTGACTCTCACACCGGCGAGGACATCGCCGAGTTGCACGGCCACGGTGGCCCGGTTGTAATGAACCTGCTGCTGCAACGTGTCCTGTCATTGGGTGCCCGATATGCACGTCCCGGCGAATTCAGCGAAAGGGCATTCCTTAACAATAAAATCGATTTGCTGCAGGCAGAAGCCGTGGCGGACCTGATAAGCAGCGCATCAGAACAGGCTGCCATGAGCGCGGTCAGATCGATGGAAGGACTGTTTTCTTCCTTGGTCAAAGAACTGGTAAAAAATGTTATCGAGTTGCGTGTGTTTGTCGAGGCCACCCTCGATTTCCCCGAGGAGGAGGTCGCCTCCCTGGTGGAACCGGAATTACAGGACAGACTCACGCTATGCCTGCGTTCCCTGGCCGACATTTCCGCCCGGGCACAAACCGGCAGGTTGCTGGCGGAAGGCTTGAAAATAGCGATAATCGGCAAGCCCAATGCCGGCAAATCAAGCCTGCTGAATCGCCTGGCGGAGATTGAGCGGGCCATTGTCTCACCCCTGCCGGGCACCACGCGGGACACGATAGAACAGCAGATTTTGATCAACGGCATGCCGGTCAGCGTCATCGACACCGCGGGGATACGCAAGGCCGGCAACCTGATCGAACAGGAAGGAATCAGGCGCGCCCGGTCAGCGGCTGAGAATGCAGACATTGTGATCCTCATCGCCGATGTAAACAAGGACGACATACAGGATTTGAAAACCATCGCCGCAGAATTCAGCCCGGGGAAAAACGTGTTGTATGTCTTTAACAAGATTGACCTGTCAGGTCACGCGCCGGGCAAATCCGAATTGGCAGGAGATGCACGGGAGATATATATTTCTGCATTGACAGGGGCAGGGGTGGACGCGCTCAAGCAGGAGATAAAGCACAGCGTCATGGCGTCGGACTATTCGGAGAACGTCTTTATTGCGCACACTCGTCACATCAACGTCTTGCGTGAAGCAACGGCAATGCTCGAACAGGCCGCAAAAAAATTCCAGCGGCACCATGCCGTCGAGTTGTTTGCAGACGACCTTTCCAGACTGCAACAAACCTTGAGCGTGATAACCGGAGAATATGCTGCCGATGACCTGCTGGGCGAGATCTTCTCGCGCTTCTGCATCGGCAAGTAGCCAGGCTCCGGACATGATGCCGAGACTCTATCACGGCAACCATTGCAGATGAGCATGACGCAGAGCAGGTTCCTGTTCATTACCTTAAGCAATATCGGCGATGCGCTGTTGACGACCCCGGTACTACAGTTTTTACACAGGTACGACGAACACGCATCGATTGACATCGTCAGCGACAAACGTTCATCCATGTTGTTCCTGCACTGCCCCTATCGTGGGGAGATTTATCACAAACACAAGGACCGGTTGTTACGCGGCATCCCGGCCCTGTTGTTTGAATTACGTCGGAAGCGATACGATCTTATCGTCGATTTACGCACAGATATCTTGGCCCGCCTGATCAGGGCTGAGAAACGGCTTACCAAGGTCGGCAAAGGCCAGCACATTCATGCAGTCGAAAACCACTTCTCTGCCGTTTCAGAAATAGCCGGGGACGAAAAAATTCCGCCCACTACCCTGTGGCTGGGGCAAGCGGATATAGGTTATGCCAATGAAATTTGCCGGCGGTTGCCCGGCAAGAAGTGGTTGGCTATCGG
The DNA here is from genome assembly GCA_012270695.1 of Gammaproteobacteria bacterium. Taxonomy (GTDB): domain Bacteria; phylum Pseudomonadota; class Gammaproteobacteria; order Eutrophobiales; family Eutrophobiaceae; genus JAAXHV01. The sequence goes on from JAAXHV010000558.1 coordinate 2,095, forward strand.
TCCCGGCGCAAACTGGGATAAAAAAATCTGGCCGGCGGAAAAATACGCCAAGCTGGTTCGAACGCTTGCCGGGGAATTTGACGCCCTCGTGCTGCTGGGGAACGAAGCTGATGACGCTAAGGCACAACCGCTTGCCAGACACGCCACTCTTCCCTGCGTCAACCTGTGCGGTCAGACAACACTACTGCAAGCGGCAGCGATGATGGAAAAGATGACCCTGTTCATCGGCAATGATTCCGGTCTCGGCCACATAGCCAGCGCCGTCGGGACCGCATCTATTACCCTGTTCGGCCCGGGAGACCCGGAACGCTACCACCCCTGGGGTGAACTGGCCGGCTGGCACGCCGCTACGGATCGAAATATCGAGAGCATCCCCGTCGATATAATCACCAGGAAAGTCAAGGAACATCTGATCCAAGCTTCCCAAATTCAGGACACCCATAAATTTTCTTAGGCAGGGCGCACCACAAATTCAGCATGGCAAATTCAGGACACCCATAAATTTCTTAAGCTGTATTATAGGTGTCGCAGATTCCTTCCAATTTATGGGTGTCCCGGATTTAACGTCCCGGATTTACGGATTTAGTGCGGCTTCGATATCGGCAATAATGGATTGGGCAGCCTGCAAAGGATCGGCTGCTCGGGTGATGGGCCGGCCGACTACCAGATAATCCGAACCACTGGCAATGGCTTGATAAGGTGTTAATGTGCGTTTATGGTCGTCTCGCCCGGCATCCTGCGGTCTGATCCCCGGAGTCACGATCAAAAATTCGCGATCGGGGAACTCCTTACGGAGAGACGGTACCGACTGGCCTGAGGCGATCAGCCCTTCACAGCCGGCATCCAGGGCCTGTTGCGCTCTGCGCGTGACAACGGTTGATGTATCGACCGTCGCTCCGACCGGGTATAACTCTCTGATATCCGCATCGCCCATACTGGATAACACGGTCAGCATTAACAGGTAGGGCTTGTCGTTGCCGGCACGGCCTTTTTTTGCCGCCGTCACCGTCGCACCGCCGCCATTGATGGTCAGCAATTCGAGTTCGCCGGCAAACTCATTGGGCATATTGGCCAACGCGGACTGGACGGTTTGTTCTATGTCATTGATTTTCAGGTCAAGAAAAACCTTCCTGCCGGCTTGCAGCAGGCTTCCGACGAACGGCCATCCCGCTCCCAAAAACAGTTGCCACCCGACTTTATAAAAATTCACCGCCCCCTCAAGTTGCCGAATCAGCCGGTTGGCTTCCCTAACAGTATCGAAGTCCAGCGCGACAATAAGCCGGTCAGCCGGCTTCAGCCCTGCGGGCAGGTACTTATTTGCCATGAATATTCCTCATCAGTCGGATGGTAACATATAACCAGTTAGCGAGAATTGCTGTCGGCAGGCTTTGACTTTCTGTTTTACAAGCGTCCCGGTGCAACATGCGGGTCAGAGGACGCCGTCTTGCTCCAGTTGCCGGATCACGCGGTCTGCTTTCAGATCCTGCAAACGGGTTGCCCTGAAATCAGGCCCATCCCGGTCTAATGACAGCACCCGGTCCCGCTGTCCCACGGCGTGATTACGGCGCCAGTTCGTCGGCCCGAACAACCCGTACACGGGAATGTTGCCACAGGCCAGCACATGCATGGGACCCGAATCGTTGGCCAGCGCGAACCGGGCATGCTCCGTGAGAGCAACCAGTTGTGTGAACGAAAACGCGGCGCTCGCATCCACGCCGGTCACTCGGGCTAAAGAAGCATTCAACTCTCTGTCGTCC
>JAAXHV010000558.1:3987-6310 GCA_012270695.1 Gammaproteobacteria bacterium
GGGGGGCAGGCACGGGTCGGCGGCGCCTGATGGAATGCCCGCGGCGGAGAGTATTTCCTGCATCCTGGCGTGAATGTGGCATTTCCCTGTGTAATAGCTGTCCGGGTGTATGTTGTAGGGCAGGCGGGGATGATTCCCTGCTTTCTCCGGGATACCAGACAGGCTGCAAATAAGCGCAGTTCTATCGTTTGATTGCAGATCGTAAACGCGCAGGAACTGTTTTCGCCGGATCCATAAGCTGACGGCCAGGGTCGAAAGCAGGCTCTTCCGATCGAAGGTTTTTATCTCCAGTCCCGACCAGGACGAGAATAAACCCGCATAGGCCGGGCTGGTGACCAGTGTATGCTGACAATCCCCATGGTGTCGCTGGATTAGCCTGATCAGACCGGTGGCCATGACCACATCGCCCAAAGCCCCGAGTTTCAGGATCAATATGTTTTTGCGCATCACCGTCCGGTGACAAACACCGGTTCAACCAGTCGTGATTTCAACGGCAACAGAACCGCCCCTGGCGGTAAAGGCCAGATAACGATAAGCCCGATTTTCTTCCCTGATAAATTCCTGGAATGCCTTGTATTCGTGTTGCTGCCAGTTCGGGTAGTTGAAATATTCATCGAAAACGATCACGGTCCCCGGCACAATCCGCTGTTTTAACGAAGTGAAAATTGTTCTCGTAGAAGAATACAAATCACAGTCCACATGCATAAAACGCAGCGGCAGGTCATGTTCCCTGACAAATTTCGGCAAGCTTTCGGCAAATAATCCTTCGTACAATATGACATTCCCAGGCAGCTTGCCGGGACGGCCGGCAAACCTGCCCTGTTTCTCAGTCGTGCCGGCCCAATCCTGCGGCAGACCAAGAAATGAATCGAAACCGTACACGGCATCATCGATGAGTCTGCTCAACACTTTAATACTGTCCCCCTTTCCCACGCCGAATTCGGCATTCAACCCGGTGACGCCGGCTTTTGCCAAGGCATATTCAAACAGCTCTTTTTGGTTTCGGCAGATCAGGCAATGCCGCATGTTCCCGTTAACGTATTCAAGTGTTTCCTGTTTGGCCTGAAGTTGCAGGTCCAGCAGCAAATCCCGCGCATAAAATTTATGGGCGAAGCGCTGGTAAAGACGTTCCCGGAAATTTTTAAACGGATTTTTCATTATCAATGTGTGCCTGCTCGTATAATGCCAGTGTTTTACTGAGCATCTGCTCCAATGTATAGGTCTGGTTGGCGGCGATGAGCGGCGGAGATTTGAGAAAGGCTTGAATCTTCCTGACTGCCGCCCCGACGTCGCCGGGGGCCACCAGACCGTCCGGTTGCAGTTCGTTCAGCACTTCCCGTGCGCCACCGTGTCCGTAGGCAATGACCGGGCGGCCCAGTGACAATGCCTCCAGCGCCGTTCTGCCGAAAGCTTCGGGTTCATTTGCCAGAGACAGGACAACGGTGGAGACCGACAGCACCTCGCGCAGGTCATCCCGGTGGCCCAGAAACGTGACGTCATTATCAAGGCCCTTGTTTGCCACCCTCCGTTTTAGTTCGCGTAGGAATCCTTGCCGGTGCGGGTGGGCGCCTCCGGCGACAAGGCCGTGGATATCCGATCCTGCTTGCTTCAATAACGCTATGATGTCGATAAAATCCGTATGGCCCTTCCAGCGGGTGACCCGCCCCGGCAGGGTAATAAGCGCTTTGCCTTGCAGTTGCGGACAAGATCCCCGCCACTGGTCCAGCCAGGTTTGAGAGGGAGCATAACCGCGCGGGAAACGTCCTGCATCCACGCCTCGGGGAATGACTGAAATCTTCCCCGGATCAACTCTGGAATAGTTTTCAAGGATATAACCACGAATAAATTCTGAAACGGCAATCACATTCTGGCCGCGGGTCATGATTTCACTGTAGCGGTTGACGCTGTAGGGGCCGTGCACCGACGTGATAAATACAGGACGCGCTTCCACCGGCATTTTTTTCCAGGCCAGATAGGCGACCCATGCGGGCAGGCGCGAAGAGGCATGCAGAATATCTACCTTCTCTTGCACAAGGAACCCGCGTAATTTGCGCGCCAGCAACAACGTCACGGGAGATTTTTTTCCAATGGGCCAGGCAAAATGTCGCGCTCCGATCCTGACAAGGTCGGCTGTCAACGCACCTCCCGCGGAAATCACCAGTGCCTGGTGGCCGCGCCTGGTCAACTCCCCGGCGACCTCGACAGCCCCTCGCTCTACGCCGCCCACCTCCAGGGCCGGCAATACCTGCAAAACGCTCAAGGGACGCCCCACCCCCCCCGGACCCGGCTTCCCACTTACCTGTTTCTCGTTCCCCGACCCCTC
>JAAXHV010000559.1 GCA_012270695.1 Gammaproteobacteria bacterium
ATGTATTAAATCCGACTCCGGGTTTTCCGTCAAGCGGGAATAGCTGGCATCACGACAAAGGCACGTATTCTTTCGGTCTTTCAGAGCCTTCGCCGAAGAAATACTTTTCCATTTCCTGTTCGAGGAATTTCCGCGCCTTCGGCTCGAACGGGGTCAGGCGGTATTCGTTGATCAGCATGGTCTGGTGTGACAGCCACATCTGCCATGCTTCTCGCGACACGTTTTCATAGATGCGTTTCCCGAGTTCGCCGGGATATGGCGGGGCAACCAGTCCTTCCGCTTCCCGGTTCAATTTTATGCAGGTGACGGTATGTGCCATGATGTTCTCTCTCCTGTGAATCGTCTCGTTGTGTATCAGGGATCAATTATACTTTTTTCATCAATGCTTTCACGGGTGCGGCCATGCCTATTTCCGGCGCGCGTTCCGGGGCATACCAGAGGTAGGCTTCGTTATCCCCTATCGTATCAGCCTTATCCCGTATCATGCCTTTGACCGGGGTGATGTCGAGGTGAAAATGGCTGAAACTGTGGCGTATTTGCGGCAGCATGGACAATTCATCCGATACCAGGGAGGCGCGGGTTTTTATCCAGTCCGACAATTCCTCGCGCGAGCGGTACTCCGGCAAACTCCACAATCCTCCCCAGACGCCGGCAGGAGGACGCTTTTCCAGCAGGATTTCTCCCTGTTCGTTTTCCAACAGGGCAAATATGACCTGCCGCACCGGCAGTGAATTTTTTGTTCTCCCGGTCGGCAACCGCTGTTGTTCACCGTGTCGGAACGCATGGCAGCCAGGTGCCAGGGGACAATCGGCGCAGCGCGGCCGGGGCCGGGTACAGACGGTGGCGCCCAGGTCCATGATGGCCTGGGTGTAGGCGGCCGCTTCCCGTTGCGGCGTCTCCTGTTCGGCCAGTTCCCACAAGTGTTTCTCTACCCGTTTATGGCCGGGCCAGCCGTATATTCCGTAAAAGCGGGCCAGCACCCGTTTTACGTTACCGTCGAGAATAGGCGCGCAGCGGCCATGACCCAAAGCGAGTATGGCTCCCGCAGTGGAACGCCCGATGCCGGGCAATGCCATCAAGGCGTTGAAGTCGTCAGGCAAGCGGCCAGCGAAATCGCGGCAGATAACCTGCGCGGCCCGGTGCATGTTCCTTGCCCTGGCATAATACCCCAGCCCTGTCCACAGATGCAGCACCCGGTCCAGGGGAGCGTCAGCCAAGGCGCCGGCATCCG
>JAAXHV010000560.1 GCA_012270695.1 Gammaproteobacteria bacterium
ACGGGGCGCAACAGGACGGGATCAATTTCCGGCTCATCACTGTCTGACGGGATATCCTCCGCATGTTCCGCTTCCAGGTCGACAAATATGGACAACTGGTTGCGCAGGATAAGCGCCGCTTCCTTGATCGCCTCTTCCGGGTTGATGGTGCCGTTCGTTTCCACCTCCAGAATCAACTTGTCCAAGTCAGTCTGCTGTTCGACACGGGCGCTCTGGACGTCGTAGGAAACGCGCTTAATCGGGCTGAACGAGGCATCCAGTTTCAGCCGGCCGATACTCTGCCCGATGTCGTCATCCGGGCTGCCGATCACTACGGGGCGATAACCGCGCCCGCGCTCGACGATGATACTCATGTTCAATTCACCGGCCCGGGTGAGGTGTGCGATCAGGTGCTCGGGATTAGCGATTTCCACATCGTGGTCCAGTTGGATATCGCTCGCCCTGATTTCCCCCGGTCCGGTCTTGTTCAATGTGAGGGTGACATCATCCCTGGCATGCAGACTGATTGCCAGTTCCTTCAGGTTCAGCAGGATATCGGTTACATCCTCGTGCACCCCGTCGATAGTCGTATATTCGTGCAGCACGCCGTCTATTTCCACTTCGGTCACCGCGCAACCGGACATGGATGACAATAAAACCCGGCGCAGGGCATTGCCTAAAGTATGGCCGAAACCCCGATTGAGCGGCTCTATGGTTATTTTTGCCAGCGTATTGCTGATGTTTTCCACATCAACCCGGCGCGGTTTTAATAATTCACTGAATGTTGAGGGCATATCTGTTGTTCCTGTAGCTGCTTACTTGGAATAAAGTTCAACGACCAACTGTTCGTTGATATCCGATGAGAGTTCACTGCGCTCAGGCATCGATTTAAATATTCCAGCCATTTTTTTTGCGTCGACCTCTACCCATTCGGGGAAGCCGATTTGTTCGGCGACGTTAAGGGCATCCTGGATACGCAGTTGTTTCTTGCTTTTTTCCTTTATCTCGACCCTGTCCTCGGGCTTGACCTGGTAAGACGGGATATTAACGGGTTGTCCATTGACCAGTACCGATTTATGACTCACCAACTGCCTGGCCTCATTACGCGTACAGCCGAACCCCATCCTGAACACTACGTTGTCCAAACGGCATTCAAGGATTTGCAACAGGTTCTCTCCGGTGGAGCCTCTGCGCCGCACTGCCTCCTTGTAATAGCGGCGAAACTGCCTTTCCAAAACACCATAAATCCGCCGCAGTTTCTGCTTTTCCCGGAGTTGTACGGCGTAATCCGACAGGCGCTTTGTCCTGACGCCATGCTCTCCGGGCGGTTTGTCAATCTGGCATTTGGATTCAAGGGGCCGCGCGCGACTTTTCAAAAACAGGTCTACGCCTTCGCGGCGGCTCAGCTTGCATTTGGGTCCCAGGTAACGAGCCATATCTCCTCCCCTTACACCCGTCTTCTCTTTGGCGGGCGACAACCGTTATGGGGTATGGGCGTGACATCGGTGATGTTGGTGATTTTATAGCCCAA
>JAAXHV010000561.1 GCA_012270695.1 Gammaproteobacteria bacterium
ATCCGGGGTCATTATGCAGGCTGTTCCCCGTCTACGGCAAATCCGTTAAACTGCAACAGCTATGGCATTAACACGCAGAGAGTTTCTTCAGTTAACTGTATCCCTGGCGCTTGTGTCTCTGGGCAGGCGCGCCGGCGCAAGTGAGACCGCAGCCCTGCTGTTGAACGATGACGATAACATGTTGTCGGATGTCGTCTATCAGCTGTTCCCCCATCCACAGTTAAGCCAGGACGCGTACAGGCAGGTGGCGCAGCAACTGAGCGCAAACATCAGTCAATCCACTGAACTGACGGCCATGATGAACAACGCAATGGAACTCCTGGCTGGAAATACCTACGAAAACTGGTCGGTGTTGACAGAGCGCGAGAAAGCAGAAGCGCTTGAGGGAATACAACACACGCCCTTCTTTCAATTTGTCTTGAATGAAACCTTAAGCGGGATATATCGACACCCCCTTACCTGGGAGTTATTGGGTTTTGAGGGCTCCTCACTCGAGTTCGGCGGCTATATCAACCGGGGATTTAACGACATTGACTGGTTGCCTGAATAACCCGCCGCTCGCATATCCGGGGTCACGGTGTAAATGACGAAATTCTCCTTAAACGATCCTTCGGTGGTTGTGGTCATCGGTTCAGGCGCCGGTGGCGGAACGGTGTCCGACATACTGTCAAATAACGGGATTAACGTTGTTTGTCTTGAAGCCGGCAAGCGGCTTGACCTGGCAGATATCGTCACCAACGAAGCTGAGATGTTCGGCAAAATCACCTGGCTGGATGAAAGGCAGGGCAGCGGTATTGCCCCGCCTCCTTTCCCCGTGTGGAATTGTAAAACAGTGGGTGGCACGACCTTGCACTGGACGGCGACTAGCGTACGGTTGTTGGAGCATGAATTTAACGCGCACAGCCACTACGGCGATATAGCAGATACGACATTAGTCGACTGGCCTGTCACGCTTGCTGAACTAGAGCCCTTTTATGCCGCTGCCGAGAATCGGCTGGGTGTTACCGGGACAAACAACATTGAAAGGCTGCCAGGCAACAACAACTACCTGGTGTTTGAAGCCGGCGCAAAACAGTGTGGCTATAAAGAAATCAATACCGGTAATTTAGCCATTAACTCGAGGCCGCGCGACGGCAGGGGCAGTTGCCTGCAGCTGGGGTTTTGTACCAGCGGCTGTGCTGTAGGCGCGAAGTGGTCAAGCTTGTACACGGATATTCCTTCTGCGGAACAAAGCGGCCATTTTGAATTAAGAACGGAGTCAATGGCAGTGAAGGTAAACCATGATAACAAAGGCAAAGTAACCGGAGTCGATTACCTGGATGACAACGGTAATCGGCACACCCAATCCGCGCGTGCAGTCTGTATAGCCGGGAATGCCGTTGAGACAACCCGGTTGTTGTTGAACTCCAGATCTGAACAATTCCCCGACGGTCTGGCCAACCACAGTGGCCAGGTGGGCAAAAACTACATGCGGCACCTCATGGCCGGGGTGGTTGGAATCATGCCCGGTCGGGTCAACCTGCATCGCGGCGCTCACCAGGCGGGAATAATCCATGACGAGCGTTACCATGATGATGATAAGCGCGGTTTTTTTGGCGGGCTGTTGCTTGAAACAGTGAATTTTACGCCGGAATCCATGGCGCGGTTCCTGCGGACGGGCGGCTGGGGCAATACATATGCAAAACTGCTTGAGCAATACGACCGGATGGCGGCCATGCTGATCGTGGGTGAGGACCCGCCGATGGAAACTAATTCAATTACCCTGCACCTGACGCGAAAAGACCGCTACGGTCTGCCGGTCCCGGTCGTTCACTATGAACACCATGACAACTCAAAGAGGATGTTGCGCTACGGGCTGGAACGGGGGCGAAGAATATATGAAGCGCTGGGGGCCGAGCAGGTGCTGGAAATGGTGGACGTGTTCCCGGCTACTCACAATATGGGCACCGCGCGCATGGGCAACGACCCGGCTGCAAGTGTCTGTAACCATTGGGGGCAAACCCACGATCTCGCCAACCTGTTCATCAGTGACGGCAGTCTGTTCCCCACCTCAGGCTGCGCCAACCCGACCCTGACCATCATTGCACTGGCATTAAGACAAGCGGAATATCTGACCTCACTGATACGGTCAGATTCCATTTAACCGCAGCTGCACCTGCACACCTGACCGGGGCCAGACCGGGGCTGACCGGGGAAGGATCGGGGACAAATTTTAATGGGTGTCCTCTTTTCCCGGGACAGACCGGGGGCAGATTTTAATGGGTGTCCTCTTTTCCCGGGACAGGCCGGAGGCAGATTTTAATGGGTGTCCCCTTTATCCCGCGTCTTGCTGGTTTTTCTGTTCCTGGCGCCGTTTTTCGATATCTTCAAGCAAGCGGTCGCGCTCGCTGCCGACGGTATTGCCACCGCGATATTCCGTGCCGTCTTCCGTTACGATCAGTTTCCAGTCCATCTTGTGACCACCGTCCCGCGCCGGGTTGCCGGTAATCCTGATCAAGTCACCGGGTTTCAGCGTATCCTTGTTCCATCCCCTGCGCCGCAAAATCGCTGACGCATTCCCCTCCGCGAACCAGCGCTGGACTGCTCCGTCTGCGGTGGTGACATCGAAATAGATGCGGGCATGGGGATTGATCAGCCGGAACTTCGTCACCGTGCCGGTAACGGTTATCAGTTCATTGACCAGGTAGTGTGACTCCGGGCTGTGATGCGAGTGCGCCGGCATGCAGAAAAGCAACCCTGTAATAAGGATCAGCCAGGATCTTCTACCAAGTGTGGCTGCGACGGAATAAAAGTACTCAATATTCACCGGTGATCGCCTCACAGACGAATTCTTCAAGTTCCCAATCCGGCGCGGGTAAAAAACTTCTCTGGTTATCATAGGGTTTGTGGAAGTGTACCGGATCGATGATAGCCAGCTCCAGATCCAGTCTGCCGTTGTCGGCGTTAAGGGTGTAGCGTTCAATAAAGCGCGTATCGGCGTGGGGAGCGAATGCCCCGCGCCCAGGGACGCCGATAACGTTCGGAATAACATGGGTTGTCTCGACTACCAGGGTTGCGCCCTCGTAACGACCTGTAGAATGACCGAGCCTGGTAGGAGGCGCATCAAGCGGATAAGACCGTCCATTCAGGTATACCGTTCTGACGGCATTCCAGTATTCATAACGGAAGACGACCTCGTCATCGAACTGCTCTATCTGCATCGGCACTGGCGCCAGGATCTGGTGTCGCAAACTGTCACCCTCGGGGGTACAGTCCAGGGCCGCGCCCTGAGCCGGGTCGTATTCCGCCTGTTTTTTCAGGCCCACAGGAGTAAGCAGATCCTTATTCTGCTGTTTCTCATAGTCCTGCATCTCATAAAACAGTTCTTTTACGGACCGGTCGTCGTTGCCGGGGTCTCGCAGCAGGCTTTGCAGGTATTTAAATCCCGCCAGGGAGCATCCCGAACGGGCACAGGCCAGGTCTTCAATACGCCAGCGTTCATCTTCCGGAGACAGCAGTGCATTAGTCCAGACACCCGCAATATCCGGGCGAAGGTCCTCGCGGGCATAGCCGGCGCCATGAGAGGCTATCAGAAGCAAAAGTACGGCAATAACTCTGATGTTATTTCGAGACATCTCGTGTTATCCAACGACTACAATGAGTGACAGAGTATATATAAAAAATGACTGCGATACTGATATTGAAAGTTCAGGGGCTTTGCAAGCGCCGGTTGATCAGTCCCCTGGCGATGATATTTGCTTGGATCTCCGCCGAGCCTTCAAAGATGCTCAATACCCTGGCATCGCATAATACCCGGGAGATGGCGTATTCCGTTGCGTAACCGTTCCCCCCGTGGATCTGCAAGGCATTATCTGCACAGGACCAGGCGACCCGGGCGGCCAACATTTTCGCCATGCCTGCTTCAACGTCGCAGCGCCGGGCCGTGTCCAACTGACGGGCGGCATGATAAACCAGTTGCCTCAACAGCATAATCTCGGCCACCATCCAGCCGATCTTACCGGCCACCCTGGGAAAAGCCAGGATGGGCTTACCGAACTGTACACGCTGCCGGGCATAGTCCAGGGCCAGTTCCAGCGCGTTCTGCGAAACGCCGACACCACGCGCCGCCGTCTGTAAACGCCCCGACTCAAAAGAGGCCATGAGCTGCCTGAACCCCTGCCCTTCAACTCCTCCCAGCAGCCCGTCAGCGCTTGCCCTGCAGCCAGCAAAACTGAGTTCGTATTCTTTCATGCCGCGATAACCGAGCACTGGGATTTCACTGCCGCTCATTCCTTGCAGCGGAAAAGGATCAGCGTCCGTCCCGCCTGGTTTATCGATGAGAAACAAGCTCAGACCCCGATGACTTCGATCCCCGGGAGCCGTACGAGCCAGCAGGACCATCAGGTTGGCCCTGGCGGCATGAGTGCTCCAGGTCTTGTTGCCGGTTATCTCATAGCAGTCCCCGGCCTTCACGGCCCTGGTCTTCAATCCCGCCAGGTCGGAACCGGCATCGGCTTCAGTGACCAGTATGGCCGGTAATACATCCCCGGCTGCAATACCCGGCAGGTAACGTCTTTTCTGTTCCTCGGTCCCGGCCTTCAGTATCAACTCCGCAGCTATCTCGGAGCGCGTCGCCAGTGATCCCACACCCAGAGATCCCCAGCTCAGTTCTTCCGTAATCACACACATGGCAAGCTTGCCGGAAGCATGGCCGCCATATTGTTCCGGGATACAGACCGCAAAAACGCCCAACTCGGCCAGTTCACGGATCAGATCAAATGGGATTAAACTGTCTTGCCGGTGCCATTGGTGCGCCCGCTCACATATTTCCTCATCGGCAAAACGCCGGAACTGCTCCCTGACCAGGGTTAACGTCGTATCCAGAGTCGGTTCGTTGAATTGTTCCCCCCCCGCTACCAGTTCGGCAATACGCACGCGGTTTTCATTGGTGTTTCCGTCCTTGACCAGTGCGGCGATGACGGCATCGGCCAGGACCTCGCTGATGACTGTATGGGGCAGGAAATCATCCGGACGAATCATCTCATCCTGGCTCATGGCAATACCGTGTAATAACTGCTGCAGGTAACCGCCCGTCCCGACCTTGAATATGGCCTGTTCCAATTCCGTGAAACCGCCTTGCTCCAGTAACCGCCTGGACCAATCCGCCAGTTGTTTCATCGCCTCCAGGTATGTGGCGACCCAGGCATAGCCGTGGGCGATGAACTGGTGTCGCTCAAGGGAGAGCGCATCGATAGCATTGTCCCTGGCCACCTTCTCAACCAGTGAATCCACGTAACTATGTGCAAGTCTTTCAATTGTGAGGCAGGCGTATTCCGCTTGCTGTACCAGTGTTTCCATAATGAACATTGTATTGCATCAGCCGCAGAGGACACAGAGAAAGTGACTCGGAAGCGGCTGCTTGCCACGATGAGCGTATCGGGAATACGGTAAGCGACGGTGAGATATCCGGGTTATGGGTGCAGGTGTCTGTTCCGTAACGTTATAATGACGTTTTCGGTCCAGGAGCCATGAACAGGCACATTATCCTCGTACTGCTGATCTCGGCCAGCGTCATCACCATGATGTCGACGGACCTGTATGTGCCGAGTCTGGCCCATTTGCCGGAACTGCTCGGCACAAGTCCTGAACTGGTCAAGCTCACGGTAAGCCTGAATTTGCTGGCCTACGGTTTTGCCACCCTGATCCACGGTCCACTATCGGAGCGGTTCGGCAGGAAGCCGGTCCTGTTCTGGGGGATGGTCGGATTTACCCTGACCAGTTTCCTCTGCGCCACGGCCGCCGACGTAGGCCAACTGCTCTTCGCCCGGGTACTTCAGGGAATAGCGGCTGCGGTGGAAGGCGTTGTCGTGCTTGCTGTTATCCGGGACCTGTTCACCGACAGGGAACAGGTTCGGGCTGTGGCTATCTATGGCATTGCCAGCGCTTTTGCGCCTGCTTTCGCTCCCATGTTAGGCGGTTATATCCATGTGTTTTTCGGCTGGAGAATGAATTTTTATTTACTCACGGGCCTGGCTCTCGCGGTAACCCTGCTGATAACCCTGTTCCTGAAAGAATCGACTGAAAAAGATTTCAACGCCCTGAACCTGAAGGAAATATATGCCGATTATTTCGGCCTGCTCAGCAACAAAACGTTCCTGATTTACAGCACCATCGGCGGTTGCAGCCTGGGCTGCATTTTTGTCTTCATTACGGCAGGACCTTTTGTCCTGATTACCAACCATGGGGTGGCAACCGAACATTTCGGTTATTACCAGGCGGCGCTTGTAGTTGCTTATGTAATCGGCAGCCTGCTGGCGGCCAGGATGAGCAGGAATCACACTGCCAGGAAAATACTGGGCACAGGCGTATGCTTTGCAGCATGTGGTTCCCTGTTGTTGCTGGGCATTATGGTTTCCGGATGGGAGACGCCTGCTACCCTGACATGCGCGGTAGCGGTTCTCCTGTTCGCCGAAGGGCCGATATTTGCCGTGGTGCCCACCCTGGCCATGAACGCAACTGACAAAAGAACCGGGGCTGCGGCTGCCCTGCTCATTGCTGCCGAAATGGCGATCGGCTCACTTGCGGCGCTGGCCGTAAGCTGGGTCCATGACGGTACCGCATTACCGATGATGACTACGATGCTGGTACTGGTCGCGATTATTATCCTGGCTTACATCAGCAGCGCCAATCAGCCGGCATAGTGGTAGTCCCGGGCTGCACCAACCATCAACTTCACCGCATAATGTATTCTCATTCGGCTGTTATACAACTTGCCCGGGCCGCGAATTCCCCGTCTGAACGCTGTACCTCCATACTGATGATGTCGTCTTCCCCGACAACAGCAGAGAGCCGAAAGGGCTGGCCGTCAAACAGGGGCGCCAGCGCGCGATATTCAAACCTTTTGATATGTTTTTCAGTATTCTTTCTCAACAATTGCAGCAGCAGCATGGCTACCAGAGGGGCATGCACCACGAGGGCGGGATAGCCTTCTTCGGCAGCGGCATAGGTCCTGTCGTAATGAATCTTATGACTGTTAAATGTCGTGGCTGAGAAGCGAAATAACATCCCCGCATCCACGGTAATATCTTCTGACCAGGCCTTGGCAACAGGTTGTGGAAATGGCGCCACTTCCGGCAACGCCAGCGGCTCTCCCTTATCCCGGTAGACGATTTCCTGTTCATCCACAATGCACAGGCGCCCCTGTTGCCTGATACTGTTACGTACCCTGACGAAGACCAATGACCCGGATGCGCCGGATTTTTCCGTTATGCCGGCAACTTCCGACACCCGCTCGGCCTCAAGACCGATAATAAGCGGATGCAGGAAGTCCGTCTTCATCCCGGCGAACATACGTCGCGGCAAGGTCACGGAAGGGAGGAAACCGCCGCGTCGCGGATGACCGTCCCTGCCCAATTCGGCATGGGGCACAGGCTTGATGAAAAAAATCCAGTGCCACAAAGGCGGCAGTTTGTCACCATTACGGTAACCAGGCGCCGACTCATCCAGTGTGGCTGCCAGCTTGTTGACCGGGACAGGTGAAATGACCTCGGAACAGCGGTCAACCCCTGGCGTCCAACCCGGAAACCGGCGGTCAGGTGGAGCCATCATTATAACAACTCCCCACCCCACAATTGATTAAGGAAGTCTTGCCATGGCAGCACGAATATAGCGCCAATTTTACGCGCGTATTTTTCATTGGACACGATGATCCCCAACCTGGGCCTGAACTCGTCCATAAAAGCTCGCAGGGATCTCAAATCAGTGTTATCTATGCGGCTTGTGCCTTTTACTTCTATGGCGATTTCTCCATCACCCAGTATAAAATCTACTTCCAGTCCTGATTTGGTCCTCCAAAAGCTGATCTCATAATACAAGTCAAGGTATGAACGATGGGCATTAAGTTGCATAAATACCAGATGTTCCAGAGCCCTGCCGAACTGCTCCCCGCGTGCTTCACTTATTCTACGTTTAGCGAGATGCCCGGCGATGCCTACGTCAAACAGGTAGAATTTGGCGGCCCTGCTGATGACTTGCCGGCTTTGTCTTTTTTTATACGGCGGCACAAAACTGCCCAATAGCGTATCAACCAATATCTGGAAATATTCTTTTACGGTTTTTGCATCAACCCCACAATCCCGCGCAATATTTGCATAGTTGATTAACTCTCCATGGGAATATCCCATAGCGTCAAAAAATCGCGAGAAGGCGGGAATATTGCGAACCAGGCCCTCATTGAAAACTTCCTCTTTCAGATAATCCTGCACATAAGCGCGTAACGATCGCTGATAATTACGTTGCAGATAATGGGAAGGTATCAGGCCCTGGTTCAGAGCGCGCAACAAATCGAACTGTTTGATTTCAGGGAAGACAAAAGGAAACATTTCATAGCGCCACGCCCGTCCGCCAAGGAGGTTAGCGCCACCTTTTATCAACTTCCTGGCGCTCGAACCACACAGAACAAAATTCAAACCGGCATTTTCAATAAGCCAATGTACCTCATCAAGAATTGCGGGCACTTTCTGTACCTCATCCAGGATAACAGGGGATACCGCTGCCTGTTTCCTGTTTGCCAGGAGTTGTTCACGCAACCGGGCGGGATTTCTTATGAGGTCGAGCGTTACGTCCGTCTTGAGAAAATCATAGACGACGCTTTCCGGATATGCCTGTTTCAGGTAGGTTGACTTACCTGTCTTGCGAGGCCCCCACAAGAAAGCGGATTGACCTTGATCGAGTACAATATTCAAGACTCTCTGTATGTTAACCATTCAAGAACTAATTCCATAATAGTCAGACTATTATGGAGTATATTCCTGAACAGAATAAAAATCAATAAAAAATTACAATCTGTGAAGCAGGCTGTCGGGCATCGTTACCAGCAGCGCGTCACCTTTCCTGCCAGGATATCCAGGTAGCCGTGCGCCAGTTTTTCAGGTTTATAAATCAATTAATTGCTGTGCCCAGCCGGGCAAGGGATCAAGCTTTTTTTCTATTTGCCCATTACCTATGGTGACAACCGGCACGAAGGGATTATCGGCACGCGAGTTATCCAGCAGGGTAACATGGTCGCATAATGGAATGACGGACTTGATGAGTCGCAATAACCGCGGGATACGGGTCTCGATTTTCTCATCGGGCACATCGTGTCCACCTTCTTCTACCCGTTGTGCAACCCGGGCTTTGTTGAGACTGATAGCTTCCAAATGAATCATTACCAGGATTACCTGATACCCCAGAGCCTTGGCCTTACCCACAAAATCCACCTTGGTCGGGTGCGAAAAGACGGTTTCAAAGCAAAAGCTGCGCCCCTGCAGGAGCAGGTTATTGCATATCTCCTCGGCAATCTGCGCTGCCTCGTAACTATGCACTTCTGGCACATCGGGAAATAATTCTCTCGCAATCAGGTCGGCATTTACAAATGGGATTCCGAGCGGCGCAAGGCGGCTACGATAGAAGGTACTCTTGCCGGCTCCATTGCCGCCGGCTAACAGCCAGAGCTGTCTGGTATCGCTCAAGCAGCTGTTTCCGACAGCAGCGTGAACACTCCGTCATGGAATTGACCGACGAGCACCTGACCATCCGGCAATATCTGTTCAAGCTGGCCGGGATGGTGGGTTGAAACCTGGTAGCGCACTGAACTGGTTGTCACCGATTCCGCTAACCTGCCGCTTTTTCGATCACGCTCCAAGTCTGAGAATACCTTTTCAGGCGCGACAGCCACAGACTCTACCGGTTCGATTTTCAGACGAACCAGACCCGCGCTGACCTCAAGCAGGGTATCCTGATCAATGATTCTGGATACGCTGCGGCCAATACCGGCCCAGTATTCAATCTGTTCTGCTGTACTGCGGTGCTGACGCTGACCGGCGATTGTCGCAGCCTGCATGAGTTCCGCTTGTAACCTTACGGGGGATGAGGCTTTGGGCATGTGTCATACTCCCTATTAATAACAAAACAGAATTGTAGCAGATTGCTACACATAAAATCAAACCCAGCACCGTAGGGAGAATTTCGTCGGTATCAGCGCCGAGTTGCAGGGCGGCCATGACCGGGAGTGGGTTAAGCCCATAACATCGCCGCAACCGGGTTGGACGGCCGCGAGCTACCGGGAAGTCAGCACCGGGGCCAGGATTTCATATAATGGGGCCCTGTTTTGTTTTATCTCATCAATGGTCAATCCTTCCAGGGAAAACGGGAACTTGATCCATTGTTCCGTGGTGTGCAAGTAATAATCGGGTTCACGCCCGGTTTTATTGTGGCTGGGTTTATACCAGGGTACGGCCACACGAATATC
>JAAXHV010000562.1:0-164 GCA_012270695.1 Gammaproteobacteria bacterium
AGGTCAACGGTATTCAGCCTGATCCCGAGCTTCTCACATACGGCCAGGGCATCTTCCACGTCGGCTTCCCAGATACAACTGCCTGTTTCATCGCTTTCATCCCAGTTCTTCATAAACAGGGCTTCCACTTCGTAGCCCTGTTCGAGCAGCAATAACGCGGCTAC
>JAAXHV010000562.1:218-5892 GCA_012270695.1 Gammaproteobacteria bacterium
CTGTTATTCGAAACAAACGTAGCCGGCGTAAGCAGACGACGGGAAGACATTAAACCCTTATCTCTGTCTGTGGCTGTCAGGGGTAAACGGGTTGTGGCCTGGATTGTGCATTTACCTGCTTGTCCTGAGGGGTATCTTTCACTTTTTCTATTTTCGGGTTGTGCCAGTTGCCGGTAATCGTGTACTGGTAGCTCAGCATTTTGTCGATATTGTCGTTGATGGACTCGAACACGTTGCCGGCCAGGTACAGCACCGCGCCGACACCGATCCCGACCGGGCCTAACAGGGCGCTGGCAATAGGCAGGTTGTCGGCGATCTGGGGGGTTACGGTTACGAGCTGGTCATAATCCTGGTCGCTCAACCCGGTCCTGCCACTGATCAACACGTCGGCGCTGGGTCCGGTCAGGTGCAGATCATTGGTATAGGCATTGCCGTTGGCGATATTGAAACTTCCCGTTATTTTATCGAACGCAAGGCCCTTGCCGAACAAGTCGGTAAAGTCCAGCGTCAACCTCCTGGGCAGACTCTGGATACTCAGCAGGCCGAACAGTCTCCCCGCCGCGGGAGACACCTCCAGAAGCTGGCCTTTTTTCACCCGAATGTCGAACGTACCGGCCAGTTTGTCCAGCGAGAAATCATCCGGCGAACCTTCCCACCCGGCATCGATGGAAATGCTTGTTTTGCCGGCTTTTATGGCGGTTTCATCATAGCCGAAGGTAGCGAGCATGTTACGGAGTTTGTCGGCTTTCAAACTGATAGTGAAGTTTGACTGGTTCCCGCTGAACGGTTTTTCCCAAACTCCGCTGCCGGTGATGGTCATCTCCGGTTTTTTGAATTCAATCTGTTCGAATGACAAGCCGTCGGCAATGGGCGAAGCCGTAAGCCGCATACTGCCGAGCTGGTAGTCCCCGTATGTAAAATCGGCGATGTCAGCCTGGATCGGGGGCAGGGTTTTCGGGTCTGCCTTGCTTGTAACCTTATCATCGTCACCTTTGCTGATGACCAGTTTATCAAGGTCGACCCGCAGCCTGTTTTCCGGAGACGCTTCCCGGGGCAGAAAGATTTCGCCTGCCAGATTCTCTCCCTGTATGTTGACGCGCCAATCTCCGTTGTCCCTGTGCGCTTGCAGCCTGGTGTCGCTGAATGACTGTTTGAAGACATTCAACAGACCTGTTTCGAGGTCGAGAGCGATATCTGCAGAACCGAAAAACCCGGCTTCAGCAGATTGTTCGGGAGCGAAAAAAGCGATGGTGTCACGCCATTCCTCAAGCAGCAGTTTTTCCATATAACCCGACAGGTTTACCCCGGCGCCGGCCGGTTCTGTCTGCAAGCCGCCTCCGAGGAAGATATCCAGTCTTTCGAGGCTGTTATCCCGACCGGGCAGGAGCTTTGCGTAGATCCCCCCCTCATAGTTGAATTCGGTCGGTGTGGCTTCCAGCAGGGTTTTACTGGCGGTCAGCATTCTTCTGGCGTAGGTCGGTTTCCAGAGCGGTTTCGGCAGATCCAGCGCCAGCCCATACAAATCAGATGAGATAACAAGATGCTGGAGCAACGCCTCAGGATTCTGTTCAAATACAAACCGGGCTTGCCAGTCAGTCGCTCCGGATATACGTTCCCCCAGCCTGGCAGCGAAATGGGCCGCGCCGGGGAAGCGATCAACGATTTGTTCGATGATAAACTCGTCTGTCGAGTGCCCTGTTATGACGAAAGCGGGTGGCTTACCCGGACTGTTTTTGGAGCCGGACATGCTCAACGATACCGGTTGTCCTGCAAACAGGGCAGACAGGCCGTGCCCGTAAGCGGATTCGCGGGTAAAGTTGAGCGCGCCGTTGACCTGTTCCAGCTCCAGCTTGCCGGTATCCGAGACCAGCTTTGCCTCCAGCAGCTTGAGCGTTCCGCCGATGGCGGATTGCAGTTGCGGCGCCTTTATCGGGATGCTCATGTCCAGCTCCATGTCAAAGTTGCCGGCCACAAGGGACTGGTTGGCGTACTTGATTATCCGGTCCTGCGCCAGCGGGCTTTGCGAAATAAATAATTCCAGGTCTTTTTCCGCACCCTTCACGTTTCCCTCGAGGATGACCACCTTGGGCCGCTTGGTCAGGTCCCGGATGACACCGGTCGCGCTGGCGATTTCCGCGCCGAATACGCTGCCGCGGCGGAAGTTCGCCGTCAAAAGTTCATTATCAAACAGAATCTCGGCCTCAACGTTATCTACGATGGGCCATTTGGAAGAGTATTCGACAATGCTTCGTGACAGGTTCACGACGCCCCGCATCTGCCCGTTTTTGTTCCTGAACGGGAACTCATTCGGGTAACCGCGGATCACGGCAATGGCAGAATCGACGTATCCCGCGTGCAGGGAGCGCTCCATCCACTCCCGGATTTTGAATTTTGGCGTATCCGGCATGTAGCCGAACATGTTTTCCAGACGCTTGCTGCGTATTTCGGCAACCAGGTTCAGATACGGCGACGGATGTACTTCGTCAGTCTCGAACCCGCCCTTGACAGCCAGGGACATATCATTGTTTTCCATGTAAAAATAATCCGTGTACAGTTCCCATCCGCGCATCGTTTGAGACCAGGAAAGCGTCCCGTCTATGCGGTCAAACAGGAGTTGGTTGGCGTACAGGTCCGGTATGCCGAACTGGCCGGTGGTCTCGCTCATTGTAAGGCTGCCCCGGCTGCTGGAGCCGCGTAACCGCCCCGACAGTTGACTGACTTGCGGACGGTTCGGCCCCAGGCCGGCGTCAAGATTCCTGAATACGAAATCGTAAACCAGGGGTTCCACAGAGTCGGCGCGCGGGTCATAGACGATCAGTCCGTCGCTCAATTCACCGCGGATTGATGCCGTATCAGGCAGGCCGCGGATTGAACCGGAAATGACATCCATACCAGACGCAAGCGGCATGAGGTCGGCCAGGTTCAGGTAATCAAAACTCAGTGCGTGCCGGCGTTCTGGTTTCGTCGGGATGATGAACTCAAGGTTTGCAGCTGGCCAACTGCCGTTTTCCGATACCATGCGATCCAGTTTCAGGGAAAAATGCCAGTCCTTGTCCGGCAGTTTTTCACCCCTGAACCGCGCTGACACTTCTGCAACGTTGAGGGTTTCGCCAGCGGATAATACGACGAAATCACGGTACGCTACGCGTCCCTGTACGCCGACAGGTTTTGCCTTTTCCCAACTGCTCCAGAGTTCCAGGTCTGCACTGCCTCCGGCAGGCGTGATCTGCCGCGGCCGGTATTCCCGATACCAACTGTCCGGGTTGAACTGCGTGCCTGCCGCGTAGATTTCTCCGGACCAGTCGGAAGACCAGAGCTCGCCGGTCGCATCAAGGGCAAAATGCATCTTCTCGCCGTATTTTCCGGGGAGACTCAACTCTCCGGTTATCTGGGACCTGGCGCCGTCCGTGCGGATGAGCAGGCTGACACCGGTGAGTTGGACAGGGGCCTGCCGGTGTTTATGGTCAACCCAGGTTACACTGGTCTCCTGTACCTCTATCCGGTCATGTCCGAACAACCATTTGGCGAACTCATGTTCGTGCTCGCTATCCGTGTGGCTGACATTGATACCCTCAACGTGTAATGTGCCGTCGGCCAGGCGCGAAACCGACACCCGCAGACCTGAAATCACGATGCGCCTCGGTACCGGCTGGAGTTTCCATAGTGACATAATGGGGGATATTTCTACTGTTGCGGCATCGAAACTGATGATTTTTTCTGCGCCGTCGCCGCTGTGCAGGTGCACTCCTCTGAGCGACAGGCTGGGAATCCAGCCTTGCCACTCCGCGCTGATCGAATCGACGACGACGGTATTTTCCATGAGCTTTCCGGCCCAGGCCTCGACCGCGCTCTTGTGCTGGCGGATGTCCGGAAGAGCCAGGCGGATGCCGGTTATCGCTACTGCCGCTAACAGGACAACCGCGGCGATGAGATAAAGAGTAGCGTGATAAACCCTCTTGTTGATTCTACCTGGCATTGAAATGACGCTTACAACAACACGATGTCATATTGTTCCCTGATGTAAAGCGGTTCAACCTGAAAGGTAATCGGCCTGCCGATAAATTCCTCCAGTTCCGCCACGCTGGCGGACTCTTCGTCCATCAGCATATCCACGATAGTCTGGGCGGCTATTACCAGCAGCTTACTGCCGTCGAACTGCCGGACTTCGCGCAGGATTTCCCGGAATATTTCATAGCAGACGGTTTCCGGGGTCTTCATGGAACCCCTGCCGTTACAGGTTGGACAAGGCTCGCACAGGATTTGTTCCAGGCTTTCCCGGGTTCTCTTGCGGGTAAGCTGCACCAGGCCCAGTGACGTAAACTCACTGATGGTGACTTTGGAATGGTCTTTTTCGACGCGTTTTTCCAGCGTGCGGAGCACCTGGCGGGCGTGTTCCTGCCCTTGCATATCGATGAAGTCTATAATGATGATCCCACCCAGGTTGCGTAAGCGTAATTGCTTGGCTATGGCGTGTGCGGCTTCCAGGTTAGTCTTGTAAATGGTTTCTTCCAGGTTTCTGTGACCCACAAACGCACCGGTATTAACGTCTATGGTCGTCATTGCCTCGGTCTGGTCGATGACAAGATGGCCACCGGATTTCAGCTGAACCTTGCGGTCCAGGGATTTTTGTATCTCATCCTCGATGGAATATAAATCCAGTATGGGGCGTTCGCCTGAGTAGTATTCGATCCTGCCCAGGAAATCGGGGATGAAATGTTTACTGAACTCCATGACCCGCTTGTAGGTTTCCTTGGAATCAATGCGTATTTTCTCGACCTCGCCATGGGTTAAATCGCGCATGGTGCGTATGGCCAGGGGCAAGTCTTCATGGATCAATGCGGGTGCGAACGTGTTTTTTGCGCGGATGGATATTGAACCCCAGAGCTTGAGCAGGAAGTCCATATCCCTGTGCAGGTTCTCCTCATCAACGCCCTCTGCAGCCGTTCTTATTATGAAACCGCCCCTGGCCGTTTCCGGCTTTATGGTATGCAGCACGGCAGCGCCGCCGCCGCCCAGCGCAAATGCCTGGACGTCGGACTGGTAATGGGCACAGACCTGGCGCAGACGTTCCCGTTCCGCTTCATCTTCTATCCTCTGCGAGACGCCGATAATGGCGTGGTTGGGAATGAACACAAGGTAGCGGGATGGAATGGATATACGGGTGGTAAGGCGGGCGCCTTTGGCGCCGATCGGGTCTTTCACCACCTGCACCAGTAACTCCTGGCCTTCGGTCAACAAGGTGTCGATTGAATTTTCTGTTAAAGCGCCGGCAACGGACTCCATTTCCAGGTCCTCGACGGTTTCGACCAGGTCCGAGACATGCAGGAAACCGGTGCGTTCCAGTCCGATATCGACAAATGCCGACTGCATTCCCGGCAATACCCGGTATACGCGTCCTTTTATTATATTGCCCACCAAACCCCGTTTACGCGTTCGTTCAATGTGCACGTCTTGCAGCACACCGTTTTCGGACAGCGCTACACGGGTTTCATGAGGACTGACATTAATGAGTATCTCTTCACTCATCGGCTTCACTCAGGTCAAGCTGAAGAATTACTATAACACACTGGGATGTCTATTAACTGATTGACAGCAAATAAATAGCCGATGGCAGACAGCGACCTGGTAATGAGAAATCCGGGCTGGGATACGTTATACTGTCCTTTTGAGATCA
>JAAXHV010000563.1 GCA_012270695.1 Gammaproteobacteria bacterium
GCAATGTGCGACCTGACCCCACTCACGGCATGGGACTACCTGTCGTCGGTCAGTTGACCTGGATCTTCCTGAGCTGGGTTTCCTTCGCTTTCGACAGCACCAGGGTCAACACACCGTCGGCGACACTGGCTTTTATATTATCCGTGTCGATCTCACTGGACAAGGTAAAATTCCGGCTGAAGTGGCCGACATTGTATTCCGTATACACCGGCTTGAAATCCTCATAATTATCGAAATTGATATGCCCCTGGACCGAAAGCTGGCGCTTCTCCAGTTTGATATCAATATTCTGTTTGCTGACGCCGGGCATTTCCATCGCCATGGTGATCGCATCGCCGGTCTCGAAGACATCAGTGCCGGGCACGTAAAATTTACCGGCATAAGTCTTCTCTTCCTGCGCCTCCAGCTCTTTCTTCTCCTGCGGAGTTAAATCTTGGTTATTTGACATGACAACCTCCTGCACGTGGTATTGGATTGAAGTTCGATAAAAAAGTTCAGGAAATACTGATCGAGCGCGGCTTGTCCTGCTCAGTCCGCGGCAGGGACAAAGCCAGGATGCCGTCACGGTATTCCGCCTTGACCTTCTCCGCGTCTATCTGAAACGGTGTGGCAAAGGTACGGTCGAACGCGCCCGTCTGCCGTTCGCGCCGGTGTACGCTCGCACTCTCACCATAATCCACCTGCTTGTTACCGGATATCCTGACACGGTTACGCTGGACGTCGATATCGATATCTTTCCGATTGACGCCCGGCAGTTCCGCAATGATTGCGTATTCACCATCCTGCTGAAAGATGTTGATCGGCGGAAACCCGCCGCGGCTGCTGAGTCCGGAACCGAACCAGTCGCTCAACATCGTATCCGACAGCGCTTTTTGCAAGCTCAAAAGGCTGTCAACCGGACTTGTAAATAATCTGACCATGTTTTCACCTCCAAAATAGTTGTACGGGTTAATCTGTGGTACTGGTACAAAAAATGGGGATGAGATAGAATTTTTCAAGCGCGCATGCGCTATTTCCATACGTTGAAGATCACAGTGATTAAAAAGTTCATGAACCCGCTTACCATCGGCACACTCCTTAATTCCGCCCCCATGATCATCCAGGCCGCAGGCAAATTAATCGATTTAATCAAGGAACGGGAGCAAGGCGCTCCCGCCCATGTTGAAAACGTCCCGGTAACGCCGGATAACCTGGAAGAGGTCATCGGCAGGCTGGAGGCACGTCTTGATGCAATGGATGAAGCCAGTGTCGAGCAGATCAAGCTCATAGAACAACTGGCCCGCCAGAACGAGGCGCTGGCCGGTTCCCTGCAGCGGCAGCAGCAGCGCTCCACTTTTGCCTTCATCCTGGCGCTGGTTGCGTTACTGCTCGCAATCCTGGGGCTGACGGCTGGTTAGCCCGAATTTCACACCAGGTGATGCGATACACATGTCTCCGAAAGCACCTGGCGACTTGGTGAGAAATCCGGGCTAACCAGTATGGATTATTTTTCCGGGGCGATAAGCGCCGCCCTGACGCTCATATTCAGTTTTGACCGGGAAGTCTACACGGTAGTCTGGACCTCATTACATATTTCCATCGTCGCGGTCACGCTGGCAGCGCTGTTCGGCATCCCCCTGGGAATCCTGGTAGTGCTGCGGGACTTTCCCGGCAAGCGCCTGTTGCAACAGGTGCTGAACACCCTGATGGCCCTGCCGACGGTGGTTGTGGGCCTGTTGTTGTACGGCCTGCTGACCAGACAGGGGGTCCTGGGCGGCCTGGGACTGTTGTATACGACGGGCGCCATCATCATCGGCCAGACGCTGTTGATATTGCCTATTATCTGGAATCTCTCTATTGCCGCGGCTGCCGGCGCCGACCCGCGCCTGCTGCCCACCAGCCAGGCCCTGGGAGCATCCACCCTGCAGCAGGGCGCCATGTACGTGAACGAAGTGAAGTTCGCCCTGGCTGCCGCCATGGTGGCCGGCTTCGGCCGGGCCATCGGCGAGGTGGGCATTGCCATGATGCTGGGGGGCAACATAGAAGGTTTTACCCGTACCATGACGACGGCAATCGCGCTGGAGACCAGCAAGGGTGAATTCGAGTTTGCCCTGGCTCTGGGGATATTATTACTGGCAACGGCGTTCCTGGTGAATTTCATCGTACAACGTTTCCAGTCCATGGGTTGATGGATCGCCTTTACCAGATCTCCGGCCTGGCATTTTCCTACTCCGGGCGTAAGGTGCTGGAGCTGGACGAACTCCACATCGACCGCAACCGGGTGACGGCAGTGGTCGGACCAAACGGTTCCGGCAAAAGTACACTGTTCGACATATTGGCCTTCCTGCGGAAACCCGCTTCGGGCAGGATACTGTTCCACGGCAAGCCCGCGTCAGGGATGAATAGCGCGCTGCTGCGGCGCCGGGTGGGTTATGTACAGCAAAAACCCTACCTGATGAAAATGTCGGTCAGGGACAATATCGGCTTGGGACTGAAATTCCGGGGCGAAACGCGCACAGTTATCGATGCTGTCGTTAACCGCGTTGCCGATGAACTGGGCCTGGGAACGCTGCTGCACCGGGACGCCGGCAGGCTTTCGGGCGGGGAGATACAGAAAGTGGCGCTGGCCCGTGCTCTGGCGCTGCGACCTGAGGTGGTGATCATGGACGAACCGTTCACTTACCTGGATGAGGTCACCGTCCATGAATTTGAAGACTGGATCGCCGGACAGCGGGCAGCTCAGGCGAGAACGATCATCTTCAGTACCCATGACCGGCTGCGCGCGCAATCCCTGTCCGATAATATCCTCAGCCTGATCAACGGCCGGCTCTACCCGATCTCGTCCGGAAACCTGTTCAGCGGGACGCTGGAGGTCAGTAACAACACGTTTATCTGCGGCAACGCCCGGTTTACGGTGCCGGAAAGCGTCAAATCAGGCCATAAACTGTTCATCGACCCGAAACATCTCGTCATTTCCACGGAACGCCTGTCATCCAGCATGCGCAACAACTTTTTCGGCGCGATAACGGCAATGAGCGCGGTCAATGGAGAGATTCACCTGAAGATCAAAGCGGACGTGATGTTCCATGCCGTGATCACCCGGAAATCTCTGGAAGAGATGAACCTGCAACTCGGAGACTCGGTCTGGGTGAGTTGCAAGTCGAGCCAGGTTACCGTGATTTGACAGGAACAAGGCAACAAGCCGACAGACCTTTTAAGTTATTGAAGGCTTGAAGCGCTTAACGGACAACCCGTCAATAAAACAAAAATCTTTATAATTAGCCGTACATAAGGTTTCTTGATGATAAAGTGCCGTTGCCGCGATAAACGCATCACCCAGACTAAGATTGTTACTGAGCGCGTATTGCCGAATTAAAACGTCAGCAGCGATACTAACTTCATTAGAGCAATGTATAATCCGGCATCTGACCATCTTCAAAAAATTTTCCAGGTCAGTGACCTCTCTTTTATTCCTGCATCCCTGGATAAGTTCTATACGAGTAATCACCGATATGTTTATATGCTGTTCTCCAAGGATTGCGTCTTGGGCTTGTCTATCGCCCCGTTCAGCAAAAATGAAAATGTCCGTATCAAATATCATTTAATGCCACGTCCTTTTCTTGCCTGTTTCAATTGCTCTATTGCAGCGTATGGGTCGTCTCCTTCCCTGCGGTTGAAATAGGCCTTTACAACTCGCTCATCGAATGTATTATTTTTCGTAGCTGCAGGATTAACCAGTCCTATGACTTTCCCATGAAAGGTCAATTCAACCACTTCTCCACGTTCGAGCGCCTGACGTAATTCATGTGTGCCTGAGCGCATGTTCGTTAATGACAATTGCATACATCATCCTCCATCAGAGAAACATCAATAATAGCATAATGCACATTTTAAATTGTGCATTTTACGAGACCATCAGAAAAGAATCCAGGCCCGGTACAGCAATCTCAGCGCAAAGCAGGACATAATGAGCTTGAATATCAGCCTGAATTTTTCCTCGGGGATTCGATGCAACATCTTTTTCCCCAGGTACGCGCCGGGGATGGCCACCAGG
This sequence comes from Gammaproteobacteria bacterium, assembly GCA_012270695.1. Classification (GTDB taxonomy): domain Bacteria; phylum Pseudomonadota; class Gammaproteobacteria; order Eutrophobiales; family Eutrophobiaceae; genus JAAXHV01. The sequence goes on from JAAXHV010000563.1 coordinate 4,034, forward strand.
ATGGCGGCTACGATGACCTTGAAATAAGGACTGTAATCAAAGCCGTAATAACTGTATGCACCCAGTTTGAGCAGATTCATGAACAACAGTCCCGCCGCCAGCGTACCGACAATCTGCAGCTTCGATAAGGCCGCGCGTATCATCAAGGGTTGAAATAACCCGCCGAATGAGAACAGGGTCGATAAAAATGAATGAATAACGCCGACCCAGAAAAACGGCGTAGGAATCCTGGACCCCCACTCTACTTTCGGCATCCAGACGGCTGCCAGTATCAACAAACCGATAACCAGGCTCAGTAGAAACTCCGATAAATCAAAATACACCCGCCCGCCGATGAAGACGCCGATACAGGCGCCCAGTAAAAACGGCATCACGATACGCCAGTATATCTCCTTGCGGAAATACCAGAACCTGCCCAGCGACAATCCCAGCATCATCCAACTGTGCAGCGGCACCGCCGAAGTAATCGGCAAGACGCTGGAAACGATGGCAAGCATGAGGAAACCACCGCCCACCGCGAAGGCGGCGCTGATGAACGCTGAAAAAAACGATCCGAATATGATCAGTATTGCAGCCGGGTCAAATAAGGACATATCGATTTGGCTATAATGTTTAAAATGTGATCATGAAAATTAAAGAAACCCTCGCTGCGGAGTTCGACCAGTTCTCCGATAACTATACGGAAGACATGATCCGCTGCGTCCCGCATTACCTGCGGCTGCTGTCCGGTCTCAGCGAACACCTGCCTGGTAGCTTTTCCGCGTCCCGGATCCTGGATCTGGGCTGCGGCAACGGCAACGTGACAGCCCTGCTGCTGGATAAATTCCCCGACGCCGAATATACCTTACTGGATGCTTCGGCGGACATGGTGGCGTTATGCCGGAAAAGGTTTTCCGGCATAAATATGACCTGCATCAGGAGTTATTTCCGCGATTATACCTTCCCCGAGGATTATTTTGACCTGATTGCCGCAGGTTTCAGCCTGCACCACCTCGACAGCAGGGAAAAACAGTGGATTTTTCCCCTGCTCTGCAATGGGCTTAAGCAGGAAGGAATCTTCGCCTGCTCGGACCTGATGATCAGCAAGACCTCCCCAGAACATGAAGGGCTGATCGAGGAATGGCGGGCCTTCGTCAACGCCAGCTACCCCGACGGCGAGAAATGGGCGTGGATGACGGAGCATTATGACGCCTACGACCGGCCCGATGATTACGCCGACCAGGAGCAATGGTTGTACAACGCCGGGTTCCGCTACGTCGTCACCAAATGGCGGGATGGCCACTGGGTTAATTTTATTGCCGGAAAATGATTCAATGTGCGTGCTGAGCCTGTCCCCATTCTGAACCCGGATTCGGAAAAATGCCGCCATACCTTGCCGATCGGGACTCCGAGCAAGCCTCGGTTTGCGTTTGTTACAACGCCTGACGGACGCAAACACTCCCGAGCAAGCCCCTCGTGGTGACGCACTGGTAATTTACGGCCCACGCGGCAACGGTAAGACGGTATGGCTGGCCTCGCTGGGACAACAGGCGAAATCCCAGGGTGTGCTGGTCCTGTTTCAGATTTCCAGAGCTGTCAGGTATAGTGGAATTCAACTTGTCACCGCCTTGCATCCAACTTGAATTATCGCCATTGATGAAACATGTAATCATCATCTTGCTTTTCTCCCTTATACTGGTTGGCCTTGACTATCCTCCCACCGCTGCCCCTGTAACGTCACAAAACATCGTCCTGATCCTGGCCGATGACCTGGGCTATGGAGATATTGGCGCCTATGGGGCCGAGCTGATCAAGACGCCGCACCTGGACAGGTTGGCGGGTGAAGGCGTTCGGCTCACCAACTTCTATGCCAGCGGCAACGTATGCACACCTTCGCGCGCCGGGTTACTCACCGGTCGGTATGCCATCCGGGACGGCCTGGCCGACAAAACCATTACCGTCAAAGATACCCGCGGCCTGCCAGCAGAAACAACGACAATCGCCGGATTGCTGCAACAACATGGTTATCGCACCGCCTTGATCGGGAAATGGCACCTGGGCCATCACACGCAGGCACAACAACCCAATGCACAGGGGTTCGACTCATTCTACGGTCTGCTGCAACCCAATGACGCTGAACAGCCGATATATCGCAATAAACAGGCAACTGATGAACCACTGGATCAAAGCGTATTAACCCGGCGTTTTACCGAGGAAGCCGTCAGGTTTATCGAAAACAACGCGCGGCAGTCGTTTTTTCTGTTTCTGTCTCACAGCGCGCCACATATTCCCCTGGTTCCTTCTCCCGACTTCGCCGGCACTTCTCAGGCGGGTGCCTACGGTGACGTTGTGCAGGAACTGGACTGGAGCGTCGGCCAGGTGCTGGATGCAGTACAGCGCAACGAGCTCACCGATAACACGGTCATTGTTTTTACCAGTGATAACGGACCTTTCCCGGAAGGCAGCACCGGCGGATTGCGCGGCGGCAAGGGCACGGCCTGGGACGGCGGCTATCGCGTCCCGTTTATCGCTCGCTGGCCAGGACAGATCCGTGCCGGCAGCATGGCAGACGCAATGGCCATGAATATCGATCTACTACCGACTATTGCGGAAATAGCCGGGGCATCTCTACCTCGGTCCGTAGAACTCGATGGCCGGAATATCCTGCCTGTTCTGCTCGGTAATACGAACGATTCACCGCACGAGGCGCTGTTTTTCTTCAATAATGAACGTATAGCGGCGCTACGTACCCGACGCTGGCGTATGGTTCTCAGTGACTACCCTCCCTGGCGTGACGCAAAACCTGTTTTATTCGAAGCGACAAGGACGCGGGAGGTTTTGCTGTTCGACATGCTCAGCGACCCCGGTGAACAGTACGACATGTCCCGTGATTACCGGGATTCCAGGCAACAACTGCTGACACACCTGGAACGTGGACGCGACACGCTGGAGACATTGTCAACCCACACTGACAGTGAAATGTATGAAGGCCTGGACAAGAACTGACAAGCGACAAAGCGCTTCAGCAACTACAGGTGGCGACAGGTGCCGGCGTCTTGACGCTGTCAGTCTGGCATGTCTGGTTTTCTTTGCTGTTACGGCAACAGCGGTTGAGCGCCCACCCAACATCATCCTGGTGCTGGCAGACGACCTGGGTTACGGCGACCTGGGCAGTTTCGGCTCTACTTACATCGAGACACCACACCTCGATGAAATGGCACGCCAGGGAGTACGGTTGACTGATTTCTATGCCAGCGGCTCTAATTGTACGCCCAGTCGCGCAGGGCTGTTGACCGGCCGCTACGCTATCCGCTCCGGTTTGGCGCACCAGGTAATCTTCGTCAACGATGAACACGGCTTGCCGGCAGAGGAAATCACCATTGCAGAAATGCTGAAACCCCTGGGTTATCGTACCGCGATCATCGGCAAATGGCATCTCGGTCACACGCCGCAACACTGGCCGACCACACAAGGGTTCGACTACTATTTCGGCTTGCCGTACAGCAATAATGCAACACCCCTCGCTTTGTACCGGGGCAGCAGGAAAATTGAGGAGCCTGTCCGGCAGGCAACACTTACCGAGCGTTACACCGCCGAAGCCATACGCTTCATCGAGCAGCGCCCTGACCGGCCTTTTTTCATTTACCTGCCACACACAGCGCCGCACGTGCCCCTGCACGTGTCGGACGGGTTCGTCGGTAAATCACGCGCCGGCCTTTACGGTGATGTCGTCGCATCTCTGGACTGGAGTATGGGTGAACTGTTCAGCGCCCTGCAGCGCCTGGAATTGGATGAGCAGACCCTGGTGATCTTCACCAGCGACAACGGACCTTATCCACAAGGCAGTACGGGCGGTTTACGCGGCAGCAAAGGCACGCCGTGGGAGGGAGGCTACCGGGTTCCGTTCATAGCGCGCTGGCCCGGCCATATTCCTGCAGGGGCCGTATCCAATGGCATCGCCATGAATATCGATCTGTTGCCTACCCTGAGGGCCATTTCCGGCGCCGCATTGCCGGCCGGACTGACACTTGACGGCAAGAACATAACAGGCCTGCTTAAGGGCAGCAACGACACACCTCATGAGGCATTGTACTATTTCAGCGACGGGCAAATTGCAGGGGTACGAACCCGGGACTGGAAAATGCTGGTTCAGGCCCGTTATCGTGGTATCGACCGCCGGCTACCGGAGCACGACGTCCTGTTGCTGTTTGATATGCGCACAGATCCGCAGGAGCGCTACAGCCTGGCGGCACACCGGCCCGACAAGTGGCAGGAGTTGCAAGCTCACTTGGAGCGCGGGCGGCGGGAACTGGAGCCCCTGGCGTGCATGAGTTCTCGGAAATGCGTTCGAACTCCTGTAATACCGCCTCTTCCACCAGGTCGGTCAGTTACTCGATGATGAACGAACCCTGGCCGGGGTCCAGTTGTCATGGCCTGGTGAATACACTAATCGGGCGTGGCTATCTTTACAAAGAGACGATCATTAAGC
>JAAXHV010000564.1:0-1900 GCA_012270695.1 Gammaproteobacteria bacterium
GGGGCGATAAAAAGTCGATACCTGTCTCGCTTCCAGTGGATCAACATTCTCAGTCGGGAACGCCAGGACATCGAAATCCTGAATGGCCGCATCAACAACAGAAAAGGCGCTGAATTAATTCAACACCTGCTTGACTTGCACTCTGTCGATGAGTTTTTTCTGTGTGGGCCAGAGGCGATGATATCGGAAGTGTCCCGGGGGTTACGCGCCGAAGGTATCGACGAGAGAAAAATCCATTATGAATTATTTGCCGCTTCAGCCGAGGCTGCCGCGGCAAGGGTGGCGAAACACCATGAACGGGCCTTGAAAATGGCCGGCATGGTGGCGCAGGTCAGCGTCAATGCCGATGGCCGTCAGACCCGCTTTGAATTGACCGCAGACGGCCAGAATATCCTTGATGGCGCCCTGGATAACGGTGTCGACCTGCCGTTTGCCTGTAAAGGCGGCGTTTGTGCAACCTGCAAGGCAAAATTGCTGGAAGGGGAAGTGGATATGGACATCAACCATGCCCTGGAAGCAGACGAACTGGCCGCGGGTTATATCCTCACCTGCCAGGCTCATCCCATCAGTGACCGGGTGGTCGTTGATTTCGACCAGTAGCTTTTGCTTTGTATCTTTATGAGCATAAAGCAAATCAGCCAACTGGTGGAGGAATTTGCCCGTCGTAAACCCGTTCGTACCGGATCGCTGATCATCAGTGTTTTCGGTGATGCGGTATCACAGCATGGCAGCGCCGTCTGGCTGGGCAGTTTGATCAAGATACTGGAACCGTTCGGTTTAAATCAGAGGCAGATTCGCACGGCGGTATTCAGGCTGGTTCAGCAAGACTGGCTGGTAGCCAGGCAGGTGGGCAGGCGCAGTTATTACAGCTTTACCGAGGCGGGCCAAAGACATTACGAGAAGGCTGCGCGCCGGATTTACTACGCCAATCGGCAGCCCTGGGACAGAAAGTGGACCCTGGTGTTACCAGGATTGTGTGATAACAGGGAAAAAGAAATATTGCGCAGGGAGTTATCCTGGCTTGGCTACGGCGGGTTAACTCCGGGAATGCTGGGGCATCCTTCCGCTGACCGGCAGTCGTTGGATGAGACCCTGCTGGAATTGAAACTCACGGACAAGGTGGTCGTATTGATCGCCAATACCGAGGACCTTGCCTCCCGCGCAGTGTTGAGGAAATTATGTCATGATTGCTGGAGTCTGACCGGGATAGAAAAAAGATATAATCATTTTATCCGGCGTTTCAGCTCGATCCATGGCGCTGTAAAGAGAGCAAAAAAGAGGGATGCCGAGCAATGTTTTCAAGTCCGGACCCTGCTTATCCATGAGTATCGACGCATACAGTTGCAGGATTCCGATCTCCCGGAAGAACTCCTGCCGCCGAACTGGCCAGGCGCCTCGGCGTATAATCTCACAAAAAACATATACCGTGCCGTGCAGAAAGACTCGGTTGATTACCTCATTAAAAATATGGAAACCATCGAAGGCAGCCTGAGCGGGCCTGCAAGGGGATTCTATTCCCGCTTCAATGGAGACTGAGCCGTGTACGAACTGACCCCCGCCTGTTCCCGCTTCGATGGGGACGGTATATAATTCACATACGCAAAAAAAGGGGACAAACAATGCTGGGTCTGATGATGGACAGGCAGTTGACCATTACCTCAATAATGGAGCACGCCGGTAGATATCATGCCAATACAGAGATTGTATCCGTCACCAATGATAATCCCAGACACAGGTACACGTATGCTGAGGCTTTTCGCAGAACCCGCCAGTTGGCGAATGCCTTGATCGACTACGGCATACAGTCCGGGGATCGTGTCGCTACCTTTGCCTGGAATGATTATCGCCACTTTGAATTGTATTACGCCATAGCAGGTATCGGCGCCGTTACCCACACGGT
>JAAXHV010000564.1:2091-5106 GCA_012270695.1 Gammaproteobacteria bacterium
TTTATCGGGCGGCATCCGGACCGCATTGACTGGCCTGATCTGGATGAAAAAACCGCGTGTTGTCTGTGTTATACGTCGGGAACAACCGGCAATCCCAAAGGCGTCCTCTATCACCACCGGTCAATGGTGTTACACACCTTGATAGGCATCGCGCCGGACGTACTGAACCTTTCCGTTCGGGACGTGGTTTTGCCGGTAGTCCCCATGTTCCACGTGAATGCCTGGGGCCTGGCCTACGGCGCGCCCATTGCAGGAACCAAACTGGTCTTCCCCGGCCCGAAGATGGGGGACGGCGCAACCCTGCAAGCGCTGATCGAGGAGGAGCAGGTGACGTTTTCCGCCGGAGTTCCCACAGTATGGTTGAACCTGTTGAAATATCTCGAAGAGACCGGCAAGGAAGTCAAGACCTTACAACGTGTTGTTATCGGTGGGTCGGCCTGTCCCCGTTCGATTATGGAGGAATTTGAAGAGCGCTATGGCGTCTATGTTCATCATGCCTGGGGGATGACAGAGATGAGCCCCCTGGGTACGGTGAATACCTTGAAACCGGAGATGCTGAACTGGGGGAGGGAGGAACAATACAGGATCAGGGAGAGGCAGGGCCGCACAGTATATGGCGTCGAGATGAAGGTTGTCGACGACGATGGCAATGAACTGCCCATGGATGGAGAGTCGACAGGGCTGCTGAAGGTACGCGGGCCGTTTGTCTGCAACGACTATTACAAGGCGGACGCGCCGAGTGATGTACACGATGATGACGGCTGGTTCAGCACGGGTGACGTGGGGTCTATAGACGCCGAGGGTTACTTGCAGATCACCGACAGGTCAAAAGACGTGATTAAGTCGGGGGGCGAGTGGATCAGTTCCATCGATCTGGAAAACGCGGCGGTAGGCCATCCGGATGTCGCCGAGGCTGCAGTGATCGGGGTGCCCCACCCGAGGTGGGCGGAGCGGCCGTTGCTGATCATTGTCAGGAAAGAGGGCAGGCAGGCGGACAAGAAAGATATCCTGGATTGGCTCAAAGACAGGGTGGCGAAATGGTGGTTGCCCGATGACGTAGTCTATGTTGACGAAATCCCGCACACAGCGACGGGAAAGATACAAAAGACGGAACTGCGCAAGAGATTCAGCAATTACAGCTTCTGACTTGTCCGTTCTGAAATCCGTCAGCGTTAAGAATTTTCTTTATAATGGCCGAGCCGATGAACATGAAACGTCAAGCGCAACATCATACGCTGCCGGCAAACAGTGAGACCGTGCACTGGGGCTATTTCAGCAAAGGCATTGAGCCCAGGCTTTTTGTCGTCTCAGGTGATTTTGTCACTGTCGAAACGCTGAGCCACCATGCCAACGATGATGCCTCGTTGATGGTGGAGGGCGACCCGGGCGCGGAAAGCGTGTTCCGCTGGAGCAAGGATGGCAAAGGTGTCGACCGGCGCGGCGCGGGACCGATGGATGCGTCGCTGTTCGGCCGCGGTGCGGGTGAAGGCCTTGGCGTACATATCCTGACCGGGCCGATTTATATTGAAGGAGCAGAGCCGGGCGACATCGTGGAAGTTCGCATTCTTGATGTCAGACCCCGGCCCAGCGCCAACCCCGATCACCCTGGTAAGGCCTTCGGCAGCAACGCCGCGGCCTGGTGGGGCTATCACTACCAGGACCTGATCGACGAGCCCAGGCCGCGCGAGGTAGTAACGATCTATGAGATCGACGCGACAGGGGAGCGTACCTGGGCCAGGGCGTTATATAATTTCCGTTGGCTGTCGCAGACCGATCCGTACGGTGTCGAGCATGCCACCATCGATTACCCGGGCGTGCCGGTCGACCATGACACGATCAAAAAAGATACCTCGGTTTTGTCCGGCGTACGCGTGCCCATCCGTCCGCACTTCGGTACCATGGGGCTGGCGCCTGTGGAGGCCGATTTCGTCAACTCCATACCGCCGAGCTATTTCGGCGGCAATATAGATAACTGGCGCATCGGCAAGGGCGGCATCATGTATTACCCCGTCGCAGTGAAGGGCGGTCTTCTGAGCGTCGGCGACCCGCACGCTGCCCAGGGCGACTCCGAGCTGGCCGGCACGGCGATAGAAACCTCGCTGACCGGTGTTTTACAGGTCATCCTGCATAAAAAAGGCGCGCTCGATGGCACCTTGTTGCAGGGGTTGGACTTTCCGCTGCTGGAAACTGATACGGAGTACATCGTCCACGGCTTCAGCTACGCCAACTACCTGGCAGAGCTGGGTGAAGATGCGCAGAGCGAGATCAACAATAAGTCTTCAGTCGATAATGCCATGCGCGACGCGTTCCGTAAGATGCGAAAATTCCTGATGAATGCCAAGGGCTTGAGCGAAGACGAGACGATCACCTTGATGTCGGTGGCGGCTGACTTTGGCGTGACCCAGGTGGTTGACGGCAACTGGGGTGTGCATGGCATCATTCAGAAGGGGATTTTCCCCTGATATACGGGCTTGTTTCACGTACTATCCGCCAATAAACCGGCGTTTCCGCCTATGGCCGCAGTGTTGACGGTATGGGTTTGCTCCGTAGTGAAACGTAGCAGGTAGTGCGGGCCGCCGGCTTTCGGCCCCGTTCCGGACAGGCCGCAGCCACCGAAGGGTTGCGCGCCCACCACAGCGCCGACCATATTCCGATTAACGTATACATTGCCGACGCGTACCCGCTCGCGAATGTATTGCGCCCGTTGTTCAATCCGGCTCTGTATGCCCAGGGTGAGGCCATAACCCAGACCGTTAACCTGTTCCAGCAGCACCTCCAGTTGCCCCGCGTCATAGCGAAGCACGTGTAGTACCGGACCGAAGATTTCCCGTTTTAACTCGCACACGCTGCCGATTTCAATAATAGCCGGTGCTACAAAATAGCCCTCTGCATTCCCCACGGGTCCGCGTCCGCGGTAGAGCAGCTTGCCGTCTTTTTGCGCGCTACCGATGTAGTTTTCAAGTCTGGTCTGCGCCGCCAAGTCGATGACAGGTCCCATGTCCGTATCCAGGCGGG
>JAAXHV010000565.1 GCA_012270695.1 Gammaproteobacteria bacterium
TCCCCGGGACCCATCAAGGCGACATGCGCACCCAGCTTGGTATGATCCTGCTCTTCAAAAGGCACGTTTTCAATGGAGATGAAATGATCGGAGGTATGGCTGACGCTCATCTGGAAACTCACACTGTAGTCATTATCCAGTTGCATGAGGTAACGGGCCACACCGGTTATCGAGACATCCGGCGCAAACGGCAGTTCATTGCCGTCGATGGACACGATGGTATCGCCTGCACTCGGTCCGCCGCTGCCGTCGGTATCTATGATGCCCGCGCTGGCCACTTCATCATCCACTTCCGTATCGAGGAAGGTAGCGGTAGCCAGAAACTCCAGGCCCTCTGCCGGCGCAAATGTCAATTCCAGGTCCAGGCCGTACACGTCGGCTGCCTCGACGTTATCCAGCCGCTCGGCGCCGACCGGGTCCCCGAATTCATTGGTGATATAAACGGAAAACCGCTGCACCATATCCTCGTAGTCATACCAGTAGGCGCTGGCATTGAACCGGAAGTTGTCCGTTACGTCCCACTTGATGCCGCCTTCCAGCGCCTTGAGTGTTTCCTTGCCGAAGGGAGGGTTGTTGAACCCGGCAAAAGCCTGGTCGGTGCCGCCGCTCTTGACGCCGACCGAGTAGGTGCCGTAGAGCATCATGTCAGTGGTTGGCAGATAGTTGAATCCTGCCTTGTAAGAAACGTCGCTGAAAGACGTTTCCTGTTCCGCACGGTTACCGCCGAACGCCACACCGATCGCGTCATTGACCGGGCCGGCGCCAGGTAATGCGGCCAGGTCCGCGTGCCTGCCTTTCTTCTCTTCATCTTCGTAACGGATGCCGCCGATGAACCTCAGATTTTCGATAAGACCAAATTCCACGTGCGCGAAGGCGGCATGAACCGTGGTCTCCTGGAAGGTTTCCAGGTCGAACGGAAAACCACCGAAGTAACTGCTGCTGCCATCACCCGGTTGCAGCGGCGCCCCCGTCAGCACGGCATTGAAATCAGGGGGGATTGAGTCATAAGCCGCGCCGACCGGCGTGAGGTTGGCAGGGTCCTTGATTTCACTGTCGTCAAAGTAATAGCCCAGCAACCAGAACCCATGCTGCAACTGCCCTTCCAGGCGCAGTTCCTGGCTGAACTGGTCAAACTCCTGGTCGTATATCTGGCGCCCGTATATGGTGGACGTTCCCTCGAAATCCAGGCCGTCAAGACGTTCAAAACCGTCGTAAGCGCTGATGGAATGGATACTCATATTGTTGCCGATATCCCAATCCATCTTAACGGTCACACCGTAGAACTTGTTGTTTTTATCCGAGTCCCAGTCTGTCTGCACGGTATCGTCAAAAGGATTGGTGGCCTTGGTGCTGTTTCCGCAGGAAGGATGTTCGGGATCACCCGC
>JAAXHV010000566.1 GCA_012270695.1 Gammaproteobacteria bacterium
GTATCCACGATGACCTTGAGTATGTCCAAGTCCCAAAAACCATAAACCTTGACCTGGTCAACCCCCAGTGCAATAACCTCGTTCGTCACTTCCTTCGCTTCGGCAGGCGAACCAACGAGATAATCTCTTCTGATGTTGGGTCTGTCGGGGTCGCGCTGGTGCAGTATGGGGCCGGCCAGGAACAGCCTGGGTCCGGGCAGCCGGCCGGCTTCGATATCCGCTCTCAGGGCCAGTTGTTCGGTGATGGGGCCGCCCGTGTCGCGGAAAGTGGTAATGCCTGCCAGCAATGATGTTTTTGCCACGGCTGCCATGATCGACCCTGCCTGGGAGGCAAACTTAAGTGGAAACGACGCCGGGTCGCCTTCGCCGATATGGAATAAATGCCCGTGGGATTCCCATAACCCCGGCAGGATGGTCATGCCGTTGACATCCAGGGTTTTCACCCCGTCAGGAATGGTCACTGAATTCACGTCGCCAATCCTGGTGATACGATCGTCGGCGACCAGTACCACCGCATTGTGCACAGGCTGACCGCCATAGCCATCAACGAGTTGGCCGCCGCTTATTGCCAGTGTTGGAGTGTCGTCAGGCGCCGCTTGCCCGGCAAACGCGGTAAGGCAGAGGCAGGATACCACCAGAATGGAAAACATGCGTTTCATGCTCACCTCCAGAATATAGCTTATATTTCTTCCCAAGTCTCACCCTTGTAAAGATAAATCAGTTAAAATCCAAAAAACACCTCAGAACAAGGACATTCAAGCATGTGGCAATTCTGGATCGACCGCGGCGGCACCTTTACGGATATCGTCGCCAAATCTCCCGATGGTCAATTGATCAGCCGTAAGCTGCTTTCCGAGAACCCGGGGCACTATAAGGACGCGGCAGTTCAAGGCATTCGTGATGTGCTCGGCCTGGCGCCCGCTTCCAGGATACCCCCGGACGCCGTTGGGCACGTCAAGATGGGCACTACTGTCGCTACCAATGCGCTGCTGGAGCGCAAAGGCGAACGCACCCTGTTTGTTACCACCCGGGGTTTCGGCGATGCCCTGCGCATCGGTTACCAGAACCGTCCGCGTCTGTTTGACCTTCATATCGTGTTGCCGAGCCTGCTTTATGAACAGGTGGTAGAAGTCGACGAGCGCGTCGATGCTTTCGGCAAGGTGTTACGCCCTCTCGATGAGGAGCGGGTCAGGGCCGACCTTCAGGCAGCATACGATACCGGTATCAGGGCGGTAGCCGTTGCTTTTATGCACGGTTACCGTTATTCCGGTCACGAACTCAGGGTAGGTGAAATCAGCAAGCAGATCGGTTTTACCCAGGTTTCCCTGAGTCACGAAGTCAGTCCCCTGGTTAAACTGGTTTCCCGGGCCGATACGACCGTCGTTGACGCCTACCTGTCTCCCATCCTGCGCCGTTATGTAGAGCAGGTTGCCGGTGAACTGGGCGTGGAAGACGGCCGCGGTACGCGGCTGATGTTTATGCAATCCAACGGCGGTCTGACCGACGCTTACCGGTTCCAGGG
>JAAXHV010000567.1:0-1347 GCA_012270695.1 Gammaproteobacteria bacterium
GTCCCATTGCCTGGCAAAGGCGATGATTTCATCCGCGCGCGATTGCCTGCTGTGAATCAGTATGGCGTCTGCGCCGGCCGCGCAATAAGCGGTGGCCCGCCTCAGCGCCTCATCCATGCCCCAACTCGCGATCAACGCTTCCACCCGCGCGACGATGCAGAAATCCGGGTCCTGCTGGCTGTCCTTGCCGGCCTGGATCTTGCCGCAAAATTCATTGATGTCGGCCAGGGCCTGCTTTTCGCTGCCAATGAAGCTGTTGGTCTTGGGGAACTCCTTATCTTCTATGCAGACGCCGGCTATCCCCCGCTGTTCGAGTTTTCTGACCAGGCGCCGCATGTTATTGAAGTTGCCGTAACCGGTATCGCCATCCAGCAGAATCGGGATATCCGTGGCATCGGACATGAATTCCAGCATGTCGACGATCTGGGTCCAGCTTGCTTCATTGCTGTCCCTGACACAGAATTGAGCCGACATGGCCAGGCCGCTGGCCCAGATCCCCTTGAATCCCGCTTGCTGCACCAGTTTGGCCGAGATGCCGTTATGGGCTTCCAGGATGAACTCCAGCTCGGGAGATTCGAGCAGGTCGCGTAACTGTCTGCTTTTGTTGTTTTTCACAGTCATTCGTCGTTTCTGCGGAAGTTTACCCCGGTAAGCTTTAATCAGGGGTCAGTAAAACACTATTCTCATACATTTCCGCTGCGCGTTCCACGTCGGCGGGGAAATCTATCTCGATCCAGGCCTGTCCGGTGATGTCCTCAAAATTGAATATGTGAGGCGTTTCCAAAATCAGGTCACGGATTGCCTCTTCGTAGGGTTCGTCTGTTCGATTTTTTTCGAGGTATTCTCCCGTCTTGTGTGCCAGGCGCGTCGACGTGGCGGCGTCGAAACGGAAGAAGCCCACCGACTCGCCCTGGTAATCCCAGCTTATATCGCGGTCGGGTATTTTCCTGAATTCCACCGGCGTAGCGCCGGCCACGCATAATTTTACCGGTTCATCTCCGGGCTCGAAGTCCCGGTCCAGCAGGAAGCAGTTGCTGAACCGCGTAGCGAACAGCCTGCCCAGGACCTCCGGTTCATACAACACGTCGGCATCCATCAGGATGGTGTCTGCCCCGTCGGTCAGAAAATTACAGGCGCAATACAGGCTCACGACGCTCCCCATTTCGTAATTCGGGTTGATGATGGTTTCAACAGGCGCACGGCTTTCGACCCGCTCCAATACTGCTTCGATTTGATCATACCGATAACCGGTAACGATGATTATCCGGCCAATGCCCAGGTCATTCAGTATTTCTATATGCCGTTGCAGCAGGGATTTGCCGCCAAACTGCAACAGACATTTAGGCA
>JAAXHV010000567.1:1423-2470 GCA_012270695.1 Gammaproteobacteria bacterium
GCGTTTGGCAGAGGAACGAGAGGAAGGCGAAGGCGCTCGATACCGTGTGCGTATCAATTTCGATAATATGCTGCGTTTGGTTCACGCAGATCGCTCTTTGAAAAAGGCGCTGGCCGCTGGTTCCGTGCCACCGGAAATGCGCCATTTATGGAATCGGATGGAAAGCAAGGGGGTTGAAGTCCGGTTATTTGACCGTGGCATCCCCGGCCGCGGGGAACAGGAGATACCAGACCGGTTACTACAATTAAGGATGTTGGAAGATGCCTTGGACTACAACGGAACCCCAGGCATAGTAGTCTTGCTGACTGGTGACAGAGCAGGCTATCACGAAGGAGCGGGTTTCCATAGTACTTTAGAGAGGATGCACAATCGTGGCTGGCAAGTGGAAATTCTGGCGTGGGCACATTCCTGCCACCAAGGAATGCGCAGGTGGGCTGAAAAGAACGGTGTTTTCGTCGCGTTGGATGATTTTTACGATGCTATTACATTTATGGAACCATCTCGCCCTGGGTTTGAACTTGCACCTCCTCGTACATCTGCGGAGTTGGATCTGTCACTTCGACCTACTCGTAGTCGTTAATTGGGTTGAGCGGTACTTGTTCATCAACTGTTCCGTGGATGCGTCGTGGGACGGATGAGCCTCAGCGCTTGCCAGTTCTCCCGCGATGCGTCCAGCCAGGGTTTTTCCGAGTTCGACGCCCCACTGGTCGAAGGGGTTGATCCCCCAGATAGCGGCTTCGACATAGGTCTTGTGCTCGTACAGTGCAAGCAGCATTCCCAGGGTGTATGGGTCCAGACGGTCGTAGAGGATGGTGGTGCTCGGCCGGTTGCCGTCGAAGTGCCGATGCGGTTCGTCAGTATTGGTCTCACCCTGCATCAGGGCTTCGCCCTGGGCCAGGCAGTTGGCGACTAGCAGTTCGTGTTGCTCGCTGTTATAGCGGCTTGCCAGGGGTAGCAGGAAGTCGATGGACGACATGCGCGTGCCCTGGTGCAGGAACTGGAAAACAGCATGTTGCGAGTTGCTGCCGACGCCGCCCCAGATGACCT
>JAAXHV010000568.1 GCA_012270695.1 Gammaproteobacteria bacterium
ATTTTAGGTTCTCGCCGCCATTGCCCTAAATAACTGATCCTAACCCTGCTCCACTTGTACTGCGAGCGCATGCTGGTTTCCAGGCCAGGGTTGCACCACTGTCATAAACTGTGTAACGGCCTGCATCAGTGTGTCCATGGACGCATACGTATGATTTCGTGTCACGGTGTCGTGCAAGGTCTTCCACAGGCGCTCAATCTGGTTGACCCAGGGATGCCAGGCCGGTTGGAACACCAAGCACCCCCGGGGATGGTTGACCAGCCACTGTTGCAAGGCGGGTGATGAGATCCTTCCGCTTCAAGGCACATTCATTTCCAGCTCCGTTGAGTTGAATTTTTCCACAGGTAACTGCATCGTTTCCTCCATCATCAGGCTATAAGCATCCTGGATGTTCTCTTTCAGTTCTTCCAGACTTTCTCCCTGGCTGAATACACCAGGAACCTCACGCAGTTTCCCAACGTACCAGCCCTCATCAATCCAGAAATCCAACGTGAAATTTCTAATCATATCAGTAGATTTCGCAATTTGCAGATTGAGGGCGTTACCTGGCTCCAGTACTGATACTGATATGTCGTGCTGTGAAAATAGGTTATAATCAGATGGTTGGTATACCACCATGAGCAAGCCTCCGCTACCTGTCATGCAACAATTATTCCCTGTGCTTCTCCTGTTTTGCACCAGCCTGCTTTGGTTACCGGGGGAGGTGGCGTCGCAGGATGCGCAGAGTGAAACGTCAGAATCACAACCAGCCGCCAGACAAACTGACACACCTTCCCAACAACAGGAGGAGACCGAAGAAACAGTGGCCGAGACGGTGCCTGCGGGGCCGGAGGCAACCGAGGAAATCATCGTCACGGGGTCGCGCATTCGGCGTGACGCGTTTACTTCGGCGCTGCCGGTTACGGTTATTACCGAAGAGAGTGCGATTCTGTCCGGCCTCGCCAACACGTCGGAAATCCTGCAATCGAGCGCCCTGGCCTCCGGCGCGCAGATTGACAACAGTTTCGGCGGCTTCGTGGTGTCGGGCGGCCCCGGCGTCAACACCTTCGGCCTGCGTAGCCTCGACCCGGGCCGCACGTTGATCCTGGTGAACGGGCAACGGTTTACACCGGCCGGCACCCGCGGCCAGATCCACAGCATTGACCTGAACTCGATCCCCGATGTCGCAATAGAGCGTATTGAGATACTGAAGGACGGGGCCTCTTCCATCTACGGCGCCGACGCCATCGCCGGGGTAGTGAATATTATTACCAAGAAGCGCTTCGACGACTTCGTCCTGGAAGGTTACTACCAGGATGAGCTTGATTACGGCGCGGCGAGCGGGATCTATGGCAAAACCTGGGACCGGGGCCACGTCGACCTGGCGGTCGAATTTTCAACCCTGGGCCCGGTCGCTCGGCACGAGCAGGATTACAGCTTTTGCGATGAGCGCCCGTTGACGAATGGCGAGGTACACCCTTCGCTTTATTCCCCCACCCGTAACGGCCGGTGTTTTGGCCGGGTAAACGGTTTCGTGGACGTATACGGCGCAGGCGCCCCGTTTACTCTGATACGCGATCCCGTTGCCAATTTTGCCGGAACCGGTCTTCCCTGGCGCAGGTTCGGCGAAAAAGCAGGTGAGCGTGTGGCCGAAGCAGGTTATCGGGACGATCGCAACTGGGACGAGGAACACATGATACCGGAACGTCAGCGCGTTCAGGTCTATAGTGACGGCTTGCTGGATTTCGACCTGGGCGATCTGCTTGGCACAGTCAGCGCAAGCTATGAGTTCTACTATACTCGTCGCGATGAGAGTTATCACGGTGGGCACCGGCAGTTCTTTCCCTACGTACACCCCGCCAATCCGACCAACCCGTTCGGCTTGTTTGGGGGCATTGCCCAGCCGGTAGTGATGGGTTACAACATGCTGGACCCGGTCAGAGAGGTAGAGAACGACGTCGCGGCCGTGCGCTTGGGCCTCGACGGGAACCTGGGCGAGTTTTCCTGGAAACTTAACGGCGGCTATTCCTGGAGTCGCGGCGAGTGGACCTATGATACCTGGCTGAAAGATAAGGTGGCGCGAGCCTTGTCTTCCGCGGTTGGCCCTGATGGAACGCTTAGCTGCGTCCTGGATCCGAACCAGCTTTTCTACGGCGCCAGTTTCGATGGCAACGTGGTTGATCGTATCTTATCAGAAGGCCCTGATCCGGATTGTATCCCCCTGGACCTCTTTAACGAGGATACCCTGCGGCGCGGGGAGATCTCGCAGGACGCCGTGGGCTATATCAGCGAACGGGTGAAGCTCAAGACCGGCTACGATCTCTGGACCGCGGGTATTTCCCTGGAGGGCCGGTTGCTTGCGTTGCCGGCGGGCGATGCGCGCGCGGTACTGGGCATGGACTGGCGCAGTCGCAGCCTCAATGATCGCCCTCCCGCGGCTTCAGTGGAAGATAACCAGTGGGGATTCACCGCGGCCGGTATCACCCAGGGGGATGACCGAATAATCGAAGGCTATACCGAAGTGGAGGCGCCACTGCTTTCGGGTTTCAAGGTGGGTGACATCAGCCTGGCAGAGGAACTCACCGTGAACGGTTCCTACCGCTATACCCACTACAGTTCCTACGGTAGTGAATCAACTTGGCGTCTGCTCTTCAATTATGCGGTCAATCCCGTGTTGCGGGTACGTACGGCGCTCGGCACATCGTTTCGCGCCCCGGCGCTCTACCATTTGCACCTGGCCAGCCAGAGGGGTTTTGTCAGCTCCAGGGCCGACCCCTGTGACAGTTTCCGCGATCCATCCCGCGACCTGGACCCCGGCAGTAATATTTTTCAGAACTGCGAAATGCTGGAGAGACAAGGTATTATTCCACCCGAATTCACTTCAACCTCGTCCATCCGGGTGCTCAGTGGCGGCAACCCTGACCTGGACGCGGAGACGTCGGACTCCTGGACTTTGGGATTTGTCGTCACGCCGGACCTCGCCGGCAGCCTTCCGGCCCTGGGCCTCGACCTGAGTCTGGCCTTTGATTACTATAATATCGATCTCAGGAATTCCATCTCGAGACTCAGTTCCAGTGAAATTCTGTCCCGTTGTTACAATTCCCTGGATTTTACGGCCGAAGAGTGCAACCTGGTGGGAGAACGCCGGCCAGACGGCCAACTCGAAGCCGTCAACTCGTCTTATATTAACGTCGCCGTCGAGAGATCGACGGGTTATGACATCACCGTGCGAGCGGATCGGGAATTCTCTTTCGGCGACCTCAGCGTGGACATTCTTGCCGCGCGCCTGCTTTCATACCAGCATGGTCTGGGTGATGACAAACCCACCGATTATGCCGGTCGGCACGCTTATGCGAGCTGGCGCGGCGAGTCGGACGTGCGTTTTTACTGGCGCGATTTCACTTTTATCTGGACGACGGACTACATCGGCTCCACCGATGAGGAACCTGTCTATCATCTTCCCACCGATGAGACCGTGACCAACGTAGTCGATGCGGACGATAAATTCTTTCACAACCTGTCGATCCGCTATCGTGATCCCAACCGCCGCTTCTACCTGGTGGTCGGTGTGCGCAACGTCTTTGATGAGACGCCGCCCGTGGTGGGGTGGGGAGCATTCAGCCCATCCGAATCGACGGGGGTTGGCTATAATATTCCCTTGGGCGCCGGTTACAGCCTCCTCGACCGCCGGATTTTCGCCGCGTTCAGCTACGATCTGTCCTCCCTGTTCTGAAAAAAAGGGATAGCCCGCATTTCCCAGGTCGCTGGTTGCTTTTGGATTCATGTTTGCTGTCAATGAAAAATAAATCCCTCCCGTTTTCTTTGACCATGTGCCTGCTCGCGGCCGCGGCCGCGGCAAGCGAGGCGCCGACCCTGGAAGAATTTGCCATGCGGCCCATAGTACGAGACGTTGACCTGTCTCCTTCCGGTGAACACATGGCGATAATGCGCCTGGCCGGCCAGGGACAGAATTACGTCGTGGATGTCTACGAAACCGAACATATGGACAGAGACCCCCACACGCTGGGGTCGGAGCACATGGATATCACCGGGGTCAACTGGGCCAATGACGAACGCCTGCTGATCCGCACGCGCCAACCGGTGGAAGTGCCGGGACG
>JAAXHV010000569.1 GCA_012270695.1 Gammaproteobacteria bacterium
ATCAGGAGTCACTATTCCTCATCTACAAGACGGTGACCCTGAACGCGTAGTCATTGAAGCATATCCGGGTGTTCTGGCCCGCCAGATTATCGGCCGCCGCAACTATAAGCAGGATACAAAGAAGAAACAGACTCCTGCACAACGTGAAACCAGATTCGATATTCTGACCGGACTGCGCGCAGAATTTCTACGTGCTCGTTATGGGATTGAAATAGAAGCACCGGATTTAATCGCCGAAGATCCCACCGGTGATCACCTTGACGCTCTGCTTTGCGCTATTCAGGCAGCATGGGCATGGATGAACCGTATGAACAGATACGGTACTCCGCTTTCAGTAGACCCATTGGAAGGCTGGATAGCTGATCCGACTGTTTCCTGTAAAGAAGCTCTCAAGAGGAGCAGCTGTAATGCCCCTGAGCAAATCATTTATGCGAAGTAGAAATAAGTTATAGACCCCCAACTACTTGGCAGATAAAGAAGGACTATCATATAGTCAAGCTTGTCCCGACATCCAGTAAGCCTGTCTTGGCATGTGTTAAGGCAGGGTCTGGCTCCGGGATGGATGGTTTTGATTTGATAGAATAAACAGATGAAACTTGGCGTCGTTGTCGGCTACTCACAGAGCGAATTCAAGCTGCCCATGGATGAAATCCTGGAGGCGGAGCGGCTGGGTTATGATTCTGTGTGGACGTCGGAAGCCTATGGATCGGATGCGCTGACCCCGGCTGCCTGGATAATGGCGAGGACTTCAAGGATCAAGGTGGGTACTGCCATCATGCAGGTCCCCGCCCGTACCCCGACCTCTACCGCCATGAGCGCCATGACATTGCAGAGCCTGTCTGGCGGACGCTTTATCCTGGGGTTGGGTCCGTCCGGGCCGCAGGTGGTAGAGGGATGGTATGGCACAACTTATGCCAGACCCTTAACGCGTATGCGAGAGTACATTGGCATTGTCCGCCGGGTAATTGCCCGGGAGGCACCGTTGCAATACGCGGGATATCACTATCAATTGCCTTATCAAGGCGCGGACAGCACCGGTTTGGGAAAACCGTTAAAGAGTATCCTGCACGGCGACCCCGATATGAAGATCTATACCGCCGCCATTACCGACGGCGGTATCAGGCTGGCCGCAGAACTTGCCGACGGATTTTTCCCGGTATGGATGAACCCGGATAGATATGATTTGTTCGCACCTGCAGTCAACGCCGGGCTGGCTGCGGCTGGCAATGGCAAAAGCCGCAAAGATTTCGATGTGGCGCCGTTTGTCCGTGTTTGCATGGGCGCTGACCTGGAAAAATGCCGCAGGGTGGCCAAACAGGAACTGGCCTATTATATCGGCGGTATGGGTGCTGACAAAAAAAATTTCTACAACGACTATGCCAGCCGACTGGGCTATGAAGACGACGCCCTGAAAATCCAGGAATTATTCCTGTCCGGCAGAAAACCGGAGGCGGTTGCGGCGGTGCCCGATGAACTGGTGGACGACGTGGCGCTGGTAGGGCCGCCCGAGCGGATCAGGGACCAGCTGGCGCGTTGGAGAGAAGCCGGCGAAAAAGGGCGCGTCAATTCGTTTCTTGCCGCCGGCGCATCCCTCGAAGCATTGCGTTTACTCGCGGAGGAACTGCTTTAACAGCTCTACCGGCCAAAACAATCCCCATGGCCAGCACAAACGGAATGCTGCGTTCGGCAACGTCCCCCGGCGTATCCGGCGCGAGATGCAGGATAAACGTCAGACCGAAGCCAACGGCAACAGCCCAGGTGACGGCTGCGGGTGATACTCTCCAACGTAACAAACGAGCGATGACAACCGGCCCGAAGGCGGCCCCCAGCGCATTCCAGGCAAACAGTACCCGCGAAAAAATCGCGTCCGGGAGTCCGTAAGCAATAATCACCGCAAACAGGCCGATAAACAGCACGAACAGCCTGGAAACCGCCAGGGAAGCGCTGTGCATGAGGTCATGGCTGAGCGCGGACGCGGCGACCAATAACTGGCTGTCTGCCGTTGACATGATTGCCGACATGACCGCGGCAATGAGCACGCCGGCCAGTACCGACGGAAATAAGCGATCTGCCAACAGGAAGAAGATTTGTTCCGCATCCGTCACCGATGCTTTTTCCAGCAGGATATGGCCGCATAACCCCAGCAGGAACATGCTGATCAGCACAACGGCTTGCCAGGTCAATGCAACGATACGCGCCGTATGCAGGTGCTTCGCATCTTTGATCGCCATAATCCGGTTCAACAGGTGCGGTTGGCCGAGCGGCCCGAAACCGATGCTCAGCAGGCCAAGCACAAACCCGGCTGCCAGCATGCCCTGGCGCTCGCCGGTCAGCGACAACTGCCCGGACGTGGCCGCCGCCGCTAATCCCTGGCTCAACCCTTCCGGCCCGCCTACCGCCTGCAGCGCAACCAGGGATAACAACACAGCGGCGACTAGCATCAACACGGCTTGCAAGGCATCAGTGAGGCTGACGGCCCAGAACCCGCCAACCAGGGTATAGACGAGCACGATACCGGAGCCGAGCAGCAAAGCCGT
>JAAXHV010000570.1 GCA_012270695.1 Gammaproteobacteria bacterium
GCAACCAGATCGGTAAAAGTGCCGCCGATATCCGTCGCTACTCGAATTCCCCCCGCCATGAACAAATCTCCCGATTTTGCAGGATAAAACTAATAATATTAGATTTTATTTATCAACGTCAATAAAAAGAGTGGAATTTATCCTATATTTTATAGGATTAAGCTGGATTAAAACTGACCGAGGGATTTCGCGACGGCTGGGTTGCGGCTATCTTAATGACTGTTTACGATGTGCCGTGCTGGCTCTCGGCTTGGTTTTCCGGCCATAGCCCGAGTAGAGGCACACGGGAGGGTCTTTATGTTGTCGGTGGTATATGTATGATGTTGCCGAATTCGTAATCCTGCTGAAAGATGTTGAATTGCCTCAATTCCTCTTCCGGCGGGGCTTGCATCCCCCAGACCCGGCTGTTAGTCCAGCCGAACTGTTTTTGCAACGCGGCGTTCTCCGCCGCTTTGAATGCTGCTATCGCAGGGTCTATCACGGGAATATGCGTTCCCAGTTCATCTCTCAGAAACTGCTGGAGTTTCCGGTAAAAACCGATTTCCATCGTACACCCTAAAATAATGGCTTCCGCGTGGTGGACGGTGACGGCCTGCAGCGCGGCCTGTTGCAGTTTTTGTTCGGTGACAGCCGTGTCCTTGTGGAACTCCTGCACTCCCAGGTCCACTGCCTGGAAGGATGCCAGCCGGTCGCGATAACCGTAATCGTATACGGTCTGTCGCATCTGATCTTCCCATTTAGTCCGTCCTATGAGAATGGAGAAGTTATTCGCGATGTTCAGCGCCGTGACGATAGACGTCTGGCAGGGCGCGACGACGATAGTATCGCCGGAAATTTCCCGGGCTTCCTGCAGCGCCGGATCATAAAAACAACCGATTACCAGCGCGTCATAGCCGTCCCTTGATGCCTGTCTCGCCGCCTTGACGGTGTCTCCGATGATCAGTGATTCGTAGGCGCGATATTCAAGATGGTTCAGCACAGCCGGTACGTTACGCGGGTCCAGGGAAGCCACGGTTGCCACCGTTGCAGGATATTTGTATTCTGCCACCATGTCGGCAAAAACCTGATCGTCACTGCTGTC
>JAAXHV010000571.1 GCA_012270695.1 Gammaproteobacteria bacterium
GCTTATCTCAAATATGACGTGCCTGTTGCCTTGTCCACGGACGATGAAGGTGTCGCGCGCATCGACCTGACCCACGAATACCAGCGCGCGGTGGAAACCTACGACCTCAGCTATGACGATCTCAAGTACCTGTCCCGCAACGCCCTGGCCTACAGTTTTCTCCCCGGGAAAAGCCTGCTGGAGTCGACCTATACGGGAAAGGTCGTAGAGCAGTGTGATTACGACCGCGCCGAAGCCGCCGGCGAGTGTCCTGCGCCTGCATCAACCGATAACACCGATGTGGTGGGACAGTGCGCGCCTGCGGATGAGGACCTGGAAGCAAAAATGGAGACCTGCCTGGAATTCATGTTCCGCAACGAAAAAGCCAAATTGCAATCGGAACTGGAACGTCGCTTTAAGGAGTTCGAAGCGAACTACCAGAAATAAATCGTCATTATTCCCCCAGCCTGATGAAGATTCAAAAAAGCTCATCTGTGCTAATCTGTGGACAATCAGGCTGATGAAGCTTCATAAAAAACTCATCTGCGCTAATCCGTGTAACCTGTGGGCAATACTGCTTCTATTGTCATTCCCCCTCAGCGCACAAGAGGCGGTACAGCGGTTTCCTTACTTCGGCGACCTGCATGTGCACACGTCCTGGTCGCTGGACGCCTACATCATCTTCAACAGGACCACGCCGGAGGACGCCTACCGGTTTGCCCGGGGGGAGGAGATTGAATTCTACGGTGGAGAACCGCGCCAACTCGCAATGCCGCTGGACTTTGTCGCGGTAACGGAACATGCGGAATTCCTCGGAGAGACCCTGCTCTGTTCGCAGCCGTCCACGGCGGCATACCGCACTTCAGTGTGTGCCGACATGAGAAATGAACAACAGGACCCGGCCATCGAGAACAGGGTGTTTCGTAACCTGTTATTGAAAATCCTGACATCGGAAAAACCGCAACGCCCGGCCTTCTGCGGCACTGAGGGACGGGACTGCCGGCGCGCCGCACACAGCCGCTGGCAGGACATCCGGCGCATCGCGGATGAGTATTATCAACCCGGCAAGTTCACTACGTTCATCGGTTACGAGTGGACCGGCGAGCGCAACGGCAATCGGCACCGTAACGTGATCTTCCGCAACAATACGGTACCCGAAACACCCTGGAGCATGATCGAAGTCCCGACCGTGGAAGAGTTGTGGGAGAAACTTGACCAGGACTGCCTCGCGCCCTGTGAGGTGCTGACTATCTCGCATAACTCCAACCAGAGCCGGGGCGTGCGCTTCGCCGGTGTCAATACCGATGGCGCGCCGTTTACCCGGGAAGATGCGCGCTATCGGGCTGCCCATGAACCGCTGGTGGAGATCATGCAGTTCAAGGGCGAATCCGAATGCCGGGTCGGCCTGGGTACGGAAGACGAGTTCTGTAATTTTGAGAAATACGACCTGCGCCCCCTGTGTTCCAGTCACTCGCAGCAGGGCTCTGCGGTGCCGTGTGTTCCGGTCTGTACCGCGCCGGACCAGCCGCCAGGCTGTGCTACGCGGTTTAACTACGTACGCAACGGGCTGCAGGCGGGCCTGGAGTTTCAGCAACGCCTGGGCGCCAATCCGTACAAACTGGGCCTGCTTGGCAGCACGGACGCGCACAATGCCAATCCCGGCGATACCGGAGAGAACGCTTATCGCGGCCATTTCGGTTATCTTGACGCTGCTGCGGAAGACCGCCTGGTGCCGGCCCTGAAAACCGGTTTTAAGCAATTACCCAGAAATCCCGGCGCGTTGGCAGGCGTCTGGGCCGAAGAAAATACCCGGGACAGTATCTTTGCTGCGTTCCAGCGCAGGGAAACCTTCGGCACCAGCGGCAACCGCATCCTCATACGCTTCTTCGGCGGCTGGGATTTCCCTGCCAGGTTGGAACCGGGAACAAACCTGGCCGAATTGGGTTACCGCCACGGCGTACCCATGGGCGCCGACCTGCCCACACGAGCAGCAACAATTCAGGACACCCAAAGATTTGGAGCAACAATTCAGGACACCCATAGATTTGGGGAAGCAATTTGGGACACCCATAGATTTGGAACGCAGCAGCAATCCAAGACACCCATAGATTCGGCGCACAGACAAATTCAGGACACCCATAAATTAGTAGCAACGGAAATTCGGGAAATTCGGGACACCCAAGAAATTCGGCAGGAAATTTGGGACACCCATAGATTTAGCGCGCAGCAATCCAGGGGCAAAATTCGGGACACCCATAGATTTGGGGAATTCAGCAGGATGAATCAGGAGGGAGCCAGGGCTGACGTTGTGCCCCGGTTCCTGGTGTGGGCCATGCAAGCCGTGGATGGAGAGAAGCTGCAACGGCTGCAGGTTATCAAGGGGTGGTTGGAGGACGGCGTGACGCGAGAACGGGTTTATGACGTGGCCTGTTCCGACAACCTGGTTCCGGACCCTGATACCCGCCGCTGCCCTGACAACGGCGCCCGCGTCAACCTCGAGGATTGCAGCGTGACTCCCGATCGCGGCGCCACGCAGTTGCAGGGTGTATGGGAAGATCCCGATTTCGATGCCGGAGAG
>JAAXHV010000572.1:0-4477 GCA_012270695.1 Gammaproteobacteria bacterium
TCCTGCGAAGTCCTGCCGCAGGTTCGGGAATTCGATCGCTTCAGCACGACCATACTCAACGCGTACCTCAGTCCGAAGCTCAATAATTACCTGCGCCAACTGGAAGTCAGCCTGGGTGAGGCCGGTTTCGGCGGTCGCCTGTTTATCAAGCTTTCCAACGGTGGCGTCATGGACGTCGACTTCTGCTGTAAGCGAGGGGTTGAACTCATTCAATCCGGGCCTTCGGGTGGCGTGACCGCGGCGGTCGCCGTGGGAGCCTGGTCCGGCTATAAGGACCTGATTGCCGTAGATATGGGGGGCACCAGTTATGACGTCTGTTTAATCAAGGATGGCCAGCCTGATATCGGTGTGGATTCCTGGGTCAGCCGCTATCGTGTGGCAACCCCTATGATCGATATACATTCCATCGGCACCGGCGGGGGTTCCATCGCCTGGATTGACGAAGGCGGCGCGCTCAGGGTCGGACCCAGGAGCGCCGGGTCCGACCCGGGCCCTGCCTGCTACGGTCGGGGCGGGGTTAAACCGACAGTCACCGATGCCAACCTGGTGCTGGGATACTTAAATCCTGGCGCTATCGGAGGGGGGGAAATCAACCTGGACGTCGAGGCTGCGCGCAAGGCCATAGAGACGGAAATCGCACAACCTCTGGGCATGTCGGTCGAGGAAGCGGCAAGCGGGATATTCCGTATATCCAACAGCGCCATGACCAATGCGATCCGTTACGTTTCGGTTTCGCGCGGGCGCGACCCGCGCGACTTCGCCTTGATGGCATTCGGGGGCGCCGGTCCCGTACACGTGGGAGTCCAGGCCAAAGACCTGGGCGTCAACACAATTCTGGTGCCGAAGAACGCCGGCGTATTCTGCGCCCTGGGTTGTATCATATCGAATTTTAAAATATCGAAGGTTAAGAGTTTCATCAATCGCTCCAACACTATTCAGATCGACGAGCTGAATGCCATCTTTGAGGAGATTGAGAATGACGCCCTGGAGCTGCTCAAAAAAACACCGGGCATCGTCGAAACCCAGACCCATCGCGCCATCGACATGCGTTACGTCGGCCAGACCCATGAAGTCACCGTTCCCATACGTTCAAGGACAAAACGGGTAACGGAGTTGAACCTGAACAAGACCTTCCAGGACTTCCATGAATTCCACGAACAGCTGTATTCGTTCAAACGCCCCGACCAGACGGTCGAAGTGCTCAGTGTCCGTGCGGACCTGGTCGGCACTCGCGACACACTCAAATACCACAGTACGCCATTCGAGTCTGAGGACCCGTCCGCTGCGTACAAGCAGACGCGCCGGGTTGGATTCGACCAGGTCGGGTTCGTCGATACCCGTATCTACGACGGCACAAAAGTCAAGCCCGGCAACCTGATAACAGGCCCTGCCATTATCGAAGAACCTGAGACGACGATAGTCATCTATCCGCAGCAGGAAGCCATGCTGGATCATTACCAGACTTATATTATCGAAAGTTTTCAGTGACGGGCGAGCAACCATGACCGACCAGATAACTGTCGAAGTCCTGCGCAGCAAGTTTGATGCGGTTGTGGCGGAAATGCGCGCCACCCTGGTCAACACGGCCTGCTCAACAACGGTCAGTGAGGCAAATCAATGCTGTAACGGATTGTTCACAGAAGCAGGATTACTGGTCACGATCGACAATCCGCTGCACCTGTCATCCATGGCAGAGACCGCTGCGGCCGTACTCGACTACTTCCAGTACGACCTGGGGGGAGAAGATATCCTGCTTACCAATGACCCTTATGGCGGAGGTTCCCGCTTGCAGGAATTTACCGCTATCGCGCCGGTAAGCTTTGCAGAGGAAATAGTCCTGTACGTGGGCGTGCGCGCGCATACGGAGGATATCGGCGGTGATTTACGCGGCAACTACAACCCCAGGGCCACCGATATCTGGGCAGAGGGTGTCCGCTGCCCTCCCGTCAAGATTTACCGCGACGGAAAACTGCTGAAAGACACGTTGAACACCATTGCCCTGAACAGCCGTAATCCAAACGCCTTCAGGTTGGATCTCGAAGCCATGTTCTCGTCTGTCAGGGTCGGCCAGGCGCGGATGGCGGAACTGCTCCACGACTACGGCGCCAAGGTCGTACTGGACGCGCTGGACTGGTCAGTTGACTACGCAGAAGCCCGTTTCAGTTCGATGCTGAACAGTTGGGGAGACATCAGCGCCACAGGCAAGTGCAGGCTGATGCATGATTGCCAGGCGCGGGAAGACCTCAATATCCAGGTCAGACTGGAAATAGCAAACGGCCGGCTGCTCCTGGACTTTTCAGCAACGGATGCCCAATCGACCGGCTTTGTCAACACCACGCCGGCGCAGGCCCTGAGTTATGCGCTGTTACCTGTTTTTGCCTCGCTGGGCACTGATATTCCAAAAAATGCGGGCAGCCTGCGCTGCATCGACCTGGTTGCCCCGGAAGGTTCCCTGGTGAATGCCCGCCTGCCCGCGCCAACGGGCTGGTCTGCGTCCCACATCGGCACCGAACTGGCGCTGGCAGTCACCGACGCCCTGGCCGGCCTTGATCCGGATAAAGTTGCCAACGTAGCCGGGAATCCCATGCTGATATTCATGATCCGGCGCGGTATCCGCAACGGTTTTACCGTCGAGCAATTAGGATTGACCAACTTTGCCCGCTTTACCCAGGGTGGTTGCAGCGGCGCAGTCGGACGGGATGGCTGGGGCATGCCCGGCATTTCCGCGGCAACCCCCCTGCCGTCAATTGAAATGTTTGAAGCGGAGGTCGACGGGGAAATCCGCAAGTTGGAATACGTAACGGATTCAGCCGGCGCAGGACAGTGGCGTGGCGGACCGGGAACGGAAGCCTGCATCGAATTACCCGACGCGGACGCGGATGAGTTTTATTTGACTGCCTGTGTCATCCCGCGCCAACAGGCGGCAGGATTTGCCGGAGGCGCTGCCGGCACAGACAATGCCGTACGGGTACGTTCCGATGATGAAGCAATAAACGTAGAGCATACCTATGTGGACCAGCGTCTCGGACAAAGGCCGGAACTCACTATCAGCATGGGCGGTGGCGCCGGCTGGGGCAACCCCCTGGCCAGGATGCCTGAGCAGGTACTGGCAGACGTACTGGATGGTTACGTATCGATAGCGGCTGCAGAGGCGCATTACGGCGTCGTCGTTGACCCGGTTAACCTGCAAATTGACATTGCCCGAACCGCGGAACTGAAAAAAAATCGAAATGTTAACAGCTATCGTGCGGAGGAACGCGACCATGATTGACGTGATCACGGCTGAAATCATACGTGAATACCTGGAAACAGTATCGGAGGAGATCAGTAAAACCATGGAGAACACGTCCGTCTCCACTGTCTTCAGTGAGGCCCATGATTACTCCACCGGCGTGTTTTATTCCGATGGCAAGGAAGTCAGCCTGCTTGCCAGGGCAAACTCACAACCGGTTCATATCTATGCGTCCGTCCATTCGGTGGAAACACTGTTAAAGTCGTTTAAATACAACCTCAACGAAGGGGATATTGTCTTGGCCACCGACCCCTATTCGGGTGGCAGCCATATCCCTGACTGGACCTTGATGAAGCCTGTCTTCTACCACAACAAACCGGTGTTTTTTCCCGCGGTGCGCGCCCATTTTATCGAGGTCGGCGGCCCCGTACCGGGCGGATACAACTCATCGGCCACGGAAATCTGGCAGGAGGGCTTTCGACTGGCGCCCATCAAAATCTGCGAAAAAGGGGAGATGCGCCGCGACGTTATCAACCTGCTGGCGGGCAACAATCGCCTCCCCGACACCATGGAAGGGGACCTGAATGCGATGATCGGCGCCTGTAAGGTGGGCGAAGACAGGATAGTCCGGCTGGTGGAGAAATACGGCCTGGATACGGTGCTGGAGTCGGTGGAGTATATCCTCAATTACAGTGAACGGCAGGTGCATTCTGAGATCTCTTCGTGGCCGGATGGCGAATACAAGGGACAAAGTATCCTCGAACACGATTTCAACGGCGGCATCGATATCAATGTCGATGTCACTATCTCCGTTGAGGGGGACGGATGCACGGTGGATTTCACCGGCAGCCATCCCCAGACCAAGGGGTTTGTCAACAGCGTCAAGGGCAACACCTTATCCTGGGTGTATACGGAATTTTCCGTAGTGATGCCGGATGTGCCGTTAAACTCCGGATTTTTCAGGCCGATCAAAGTGATCACGCCGGAGGGTACCGTAATCAACCCGTTGCCGCCGGCGCCGGTGGGCAATTCAACGCTGTGTATCGGCAGCGATATCGGCCAGGCGGTGATGAAAACCCTGGAGAAGATCGTGCCGGAAAAAACCGGTTCGGCGTTTATCGACCTGACCATCAACACCGTGTTCGGGCTGAATTCACACTACGATAAGCAGATGTACGTCAGTTTTGACTATTCGACCACACCTGTGTCCAGCGGCGGCGCCTGTGGCACGGATGGTTGGGGAGG
>JAAXHV010000572.1:4592-5032 GCA_012270695.1 Gammaproteobacteria bacterium
GATAGCGCGGCGCCGGGCAAGTGGCGCGGGTCGCCGGCCCACCGGATGCTGCGCATGAGCACCACGGACCCGGTGATCAATTTTATCCAGGTACAGGCGTGCCGGCGCCCATTGCAGGGTTTTGCCGGCGGAAAGGAAGCGGCCGGAAACCACGTCATCCTCGACTATGGCGGCGATAATGAAGAGATGGTGCGGGTTGCCAAGGCAGATTATGCACAAAAACCCGGCGAAATCATGTTCGCACAAAGCGGTGGCGGCGGCGGTTGGGGAGACCCGCTCACCCGGGACGTGGACGCGGTGCTACAGGACGTCGTGGATGAATACGTTTCCATCGAAGGGGCGGCCCGGGACTACGGCGTGGTGATTGAGACCGAGACCATGAGTGTCGATGTGGCGGCTACCGAAACCTTGCGGGCGTCCCTTTCCGCTGACCCGATACC
>JAAXHV010000573.1 GCA_012270695.1 Gammaproteobacteria bacterium
ACCTTCGGGTAAGGACAGAGGGGACGAGTCCGGGTAATGCGATTATTTTTCACTGCCGATGCGATAATCCTGTCCGGCGCCAGACCCGCTTCCACCCAGTTGATCAAGGTTGTCATTGTGTCAAATCTATCCACGTTACGCCCCCCGTAACAATGGAACATGCCGGGTATCATAAACGTCCTGAAAAAAGACCGTGTCTGTTCTGCCCCCATAGTTTGCATGACCTCATCATAATACTGCACGGTCATAATGGGACTGACGCCGATATCCCCCCAGCCGTGATACATCAACAGCTTACCGCCGCTGTTCCTGAATGCAGAGAGGTCCGGGTTATCGGCATTGAATATGGCGGACATTGCCGCCATCCGCGGCCAATCCTTTTCCAGGTCCAGTTGTTGCCAGTCAAACTCCGGATCATCTATTGTGAAAGCCATGTAACGCAGCCACGGAATTAATATGTCCAGTTGCTGGTTGTAACCCGATATATCCGGATAGAGACGGGAATTCCACGGCGACAGGAGAGGGGATTTATCAGCGGTGCGGCCGGCGTCCCGCCTTCCCGGCAACTCTGCTCCGACAACGATACCCGGGGCAACCTGTTGGCCGTTCAAACTCAAGCCTGCATAGAGCCGTTGTAAGGTTTTGAGCTCTGCGCGGGTAAATCCCCTGTCGTCTTTTTCTTCCCGGGGCAGGTCGCGCGCCGGTTCGAAATCGATTGCCAGAGGGTTACTGATAACGCCATCCCTCAGGCCATCGACGGCGTCGAACTTATCCATAATGATATTTCCCAACAGCTCGACCCTTGCAGCTGACAGGGATGTTTCAGCCAACGCCATCTGGTTATTCCAGTATTGCATCATGATGCCGGCCAGATCGTAAAACGGCGCGCCCGCTGCAATACCGTTAAAATCATCAGGAAATCGCTGGGCGGCCACCAGCCCCTGACGACCGCCTCCGGAACAGCCGTCAAAATAGGTATATCTGGCGGTTTTGGCGTAATACTCTTTTACCAGACGTTTTGCCGCTTCAATGGTCAGATGAACGGCACGAAAGCCATAATCAATTTCTTTTTGCAGATCGTTATAAGCCCAACTGGCGTTATGTCCGTCTGCACGAGTATGCCCGGTATC
>JAAXHV010000574.1 GCA_012270695.1 Gammaproteobacteria bacterium
CGGTGTAGCTGCCGGCGCTGATGTAGTAGACGCCGCTGGCAGGTGCAGTAAAGTTCAACTGCGAGTCGTATATTCCCGTTGCAGTATCTATATCGTCGTTTGTGGCAATGTGATTCCCCTTGGCATCGAACAGCTTCAGGACAGGGTCTTCCGCCTCATTGCCGCCTGCTCCACGGCCGGAGAGGTTAATCTGGTAGGTTTCCCCCTTTTCCAGTTCGATTTTGATCCAGTCTTCGTCGAACTTCTGGTAGAGGACGCCATTAAACGTATCACCAACAGACATCATGTATGTAGTTTCGATACTCGCAGCCGCATCCATCGATGTCGAGGCGCTTTCAGTAACAGTTGCCATGTTTTCAGTATCCTGTTGTGAACGTTGTAATAAGATTGTATTGAAATCATGTGATGGCTGCCGTCGACGGACCCAGGAGATGGTTCGCGGGCGGCTGGCTGCATGTTGTCAACACGTTATGGTAATTATAGCACTTTGTTGCCAGCACAGACTGCGTTGCGCTGGTGTTTGAATTGAATAGTTAACCAAAACGGGTTAGTTTGTCGTTGATCGCATTCGTGATAAATCAGCCTGGGGGAACAGAATATGGCAGGTATGACCGGGTGGGCAAGCACAGGTAACATGGCGCCAGGGAAAAGGAAATTTGTAGTGCTTACGCTTATCAGTGCTTTGGCCTTTGCAGTCTGGTTGGCAACGTCTTTCTCCGCGCCGGCCAGAATAATAAAACATAAGATTACTCTGGCAGCCGTCGCCCTGGTTAAGTCACCCTGGGAGGAAAAGGCGGATGACTGGGAAAAGATGGCAAATGCGCCCATCGCCTTGCTGGAGTCGGCCGGGGCGGTGGTGGACGGCAGGATATACGTGTTTGGTGGTATCGAACGTTCCTCCTTGTTTGGTCTGAAAGGCGGCACCGCCATCTATGTCTACGATCCGAAGACCGACGGCTGGACACAGAATGCCGATATGCCCACTGGCGTTACCCATGTCATGGCTGCCGTCGATGGCCGCAAGATATGGTTCGCCGGCGGCTGGCTAGGAAGTCGGTCCGGTGGGTTTGATGGTACACAGGACGTATGGATCTATGATACCGAGGGCGATACCTGGCAGCAGGGCCCGCCGTTGCCGCGTGCGATTGCTTCCGGCGCGCTGGTACGGCATGGTCGCAGACTGCATTTTTTCGGCGGATTCCTGGGTGAAGATGGCGAGCGCATGAGCGCCAGGCACTGGGTGTTGGACCTGGATGGGGGCACAACCTGGGAGCCGCTGTCACCGATACCGGAACCGAGAGGTCATATTTCCGCCGTGACCATGGATGGCAGGATCTATGCTATCGGTGGTATGCACGGCCACCATGTGGATGCCCAGGACCTGACCTGGGTACATGCTTACGACCCGGCCAGCGATACCTGGACAGAACTGGCGCCATTGCCAAGTCGGCGTTCCCACCTGGAAGCCAGCACCTTTGTGGATAACGGTCGCATCTATGTGCTTGGCGGAAAAAACTATAGTGATCATCCATTTTTTCGTGAGCGCGGCCTGCCTTATATGAACGCCTATGATCCCAGTACTGATACCTGGTCTGCCCTGCCGGGACTTCCCAAGGGCTTGTTGGGCGCTGTGGCTGCGGTAATCGACGGGCATCTCTACCTGACTACCGGTAGTCTGATCAGCGTCTTCCACGGCCAATCCGCAACCTACCGGCGCCCCTGGGGTCCCTAAAACGGCGCCCCTGGACTCCTTAAGGAAGTTCTGACTTGATCAGAGGCTCCAGGCTCCTTATATCAGTTATCGTTCCACGGCGCCCACATCGCTTTCAGGTCGTCCCAGGAAGGTTCCTCCTCGCCACCGGGTTGAAAACGGCAGCCCTCGTGTTCATAAAACGGTTTGGTCCACGTGCCCCGTTCTACCAGGGATTCGATGTTCCTGCGATAGATCTCGTCCACCTCTGCGTGCCGTTGCGGGTCCTGCTCCATCCAGAGATTTTTCGGGTGGATGGGTTTTTCATACATACGCTGGAATAATTCGGTACGCAGGTCTTTCAGCCAGTTGCTGTTCAGGTTCATCATACGGAACTGGCGCAAGGCTTCGATATCGATGGTGGCGCAGACCAGCGTGTTGTTGGCCGATGGGCTGTAAGACATGACCTCGCCGCGGTAATCGACGATATGGGCGTGTCCGCCGGTAATGTCCACCGGATTTCTGGAGGTGGCTGACAGGTAAATCGGGCCGGCATTGGGACACAGCATATAGACGGAATTGAACTCCGCGTGGCCGCGGTTCTGGATCATCCATGAACCGCCCCCCGGGTAGCCGGAGCCGGTCATGGGCATGGCCTCACTGGGCCGGTATACCACTTCGGCGCCGTTGAAAGCCAGCGCCCGCACCGCTTCGGGGTATTCGCCGTCGCTGCAGCAGATAGTGCCTATGTTGCCGATATCCGAGGTCTTCAGCACGGGATAGAAGGCATCGATGTCATCCCCGAAGACTTCCACCCAGCGGTCGTAGACATCGTGGGGAGTACAGGAACGTTCCCGGCACCAGATATGGTTTTTTGCCGCCTTGTGCACCACGTTTCCGTCGGGATCAATCACGAACAAAGTATTGAAAAACCTGTCATTCATTATCTCGGGCCAGCGCGCCTTGCACTGGCCGATGATGTAGGTGTCATAGAGCGCAGCCAGGCGCCCCAGCCACGCGGTCTCCTCACCGGGGATATCGATGAACAGCTCC
>JAAXHV010000575.1 GCA_012270695.1 Gammaproteobacteria bacterium
AGTGAAAACAAAAATGTGTTTTGCTTTAAAAATCAATGGATCGCAGCGACGCCAGGTCAGACATCAGTGCAGCCCCTGAAGGTAATCGGCAACGGCCTGGATACTGTCGTTGGACATCCTGCCGGCGATATCGCGCATGATGCCGTTGACATCGTTGGCCCTTTCCTCAGCCTTGAAAGCCTTTAACTGGAGTTCCGTGTAGGCCGCATGCTGCGCATTAATCCTGGGGTAGTTCGCCGCAGGATTGCCTATACCGTTAGGTCCATGGCAAGCCATGCATGCCGCCAGTCCTTTATCCGCGTTGCCGGCGCGATACAGGAACTCACCCGGCTCCACATTTTCCGGCCTGGTCATGCCGTACCTGGGTTTTTCTGCCGCGTAATAAGCGGCGAGGTCGGCAATATCCTGGTCGCTCAGGATCATGGCCAGCGGCGCCATCTGGTCGCTCTTCCTGCGCCCGGCCCGGTAATCCTCTAATTGTTTTTTGATATATTCAGCGTGTTGTCCGGCCAGATTCGGCCAGGATGGATTGTTGCTGTTTCCATCAGGACCATGGCAGACGGCACAGGTTGCCGCTTTCTGCTTGCCCGCCTCGATGTTTCCAGCGGCGGTCAGAGTTACGGGAAGTAACATCAGCACAAGACCGCTGATTAGTTTATTTATCATCCGGGATTACCTTGATAAAACTATAGTATTTTTGCGATTGGCGTTATCTTACAGAATAATTGGAAAAAGTGGATAGCCTGAAGGATATTATTTGTGTCAGAGCCCATGAAAGACAACCGATATCATAAAACGGTTTACCTCTACAGCGCTCACCGTTTGGCGCAGTTGCCGGCTGACACAGGCAAGGAAGTTGTCTTTGCCGGCCGCTCCAACGCCGGGAAATCGAGTGTGATAAATGCGCTCGCGGGGCAAAAAGGCCTGGCCCGGACGAGCAGACAGCCGGGACGGACCCGGCAGATCAATTTTTTTTCCGCAGGCGTGGATACACGTCTCGTGGATTTGCCCGGTTACGGTTATGCCAGGGCGCCGCTCTCACTGAGGCAACATTGGGGGCAACTCATCAACGCCTACCTGGAACGGCGCCGGTGCCTGGTCGGCCTGGTCTTGATCGTGGATATCAGGCGTTGCCTGACGGAACTCGACCAGCAAATGTTAAGCTGGTGTGAGAATAAAGACCTGCCGGCACACGTCCTGCTGAATAAGGCAGACAAGCTTTCCCGAAGCGCCGCCAGGCAAGCATTGCTTTCGGTTGGCAACAGCTTCACGGATCAAAACAGCGTTCAACTGTTCTCAGCCGCGAAAAAGCACGGCCTGGAAGAATTGTGCCGGGTGCTGAATATATGGTTGGAATAAGGTGGCCAATGGAAAAAAGTAGGCCCCGGAGTCGTGGGGGAGGGAGGTCCACCGGGGCCAGGTAACCCGGTTGGGGGAGAACCGGGGTTCGTTTACCATCTCGCTGTGTTCATAGCAAGGAGTATCCGTCTTTTGCTGAGTTAGACCTGAATGGTTAAAAAAAGTTCAGATCGCTGCCGGAGCGGATTTTTATGCACAGATCAGGGGTTTTCCGGGGGGATTAACGGCCAAACCCTGACAAGTAGCCCATGGAAATGCTATATGAATGCTAACTATTTGAAATATAAGAGCTTTATGAAATTGTCTAAAATTTAACAATTTTGTCATAAATCCAGTGTTTTTCCGTACTTTAAGGCCGGCATTCCAGCATTGTCCACAAAGTTATCCACAGAAAATGTGGATAACAAATTATCTTCAATTCTGACAAGCAGTTAAGTTTTTAAAACTAGAATCTGTATCAAAGAAATACGCTAACTTCGAAAGCAAAAAAATAAGCGAAGCGGCCTCGTATCCCACCCGGCGAGCAGCAGTTCGGCAACTTGCGGCTTCACAGGCTGTACTTGCGCCGGAAT
>JAAXHV010000576.1 GCA_012270695.1 Gammaproteobacteria bacterium
CTGTGGCCCGGCCATGGTGCGCTCGCCAATGATTTCGGCACGTTTGCCCATGCCGAGTTGGCCCTGAGGTTCGGCAACATGTATGGCTGCCAGTGGTGGGACCCCTGCATGATCTGTTGGGGATTGGGTGGTTTCGGCCTGGGCCTGACCGGGAACCTGGAAGCAAACACCAAGGAAGACATGGGCAAGCACTCGGACCTGATCATCCTCTGGGGCGCCAACATTGCCAGCCAGCCGAATACAGGCCGGCATATCACTGCGGCAAAACGGCGCGGCGCCAAAGTGGTTGCCATCGACGTGCGAGTCACAGAGTCCTGCCGCCTAGCCGACGAGTATTTCATTGTGAAGCCTGGTACCGATGCCGCCCTCGCTCTTGCCGTGATGAACGTAATCCTGGCGGCAAACAAGCAGGATAAGGGATTTATCGATAACCACACCGTCGGTTTTGCGCAATTACGTGAACATGTAAAACGCTTCACGCCAGGCTGGGCTGAAACCGTAACCGGCATCAATGCAGGTCGTATCAGCAGGTTTGCCCATGAGTACGCCGATACGGAGCGGGCTATGATCATGCTGGGCGGCAGTTCCATGTACAAGGACCAATACGGTTGGCAGGCAAGCCGGGCCATCTCCTGCTTGCCGCCACTCACAGGAAAATCAGGGAAACCCGGCGCCGGCCTGGGACCGCGTCATGCAGCCATGTCTCACGGGTTTGCCACGCGACATATTCTGAATTTCGAGGCACGCCCAGCGGGTGATTATATCCCCAACCAGATGTCGACCATCCTCGATGCCATAGTGGCTGGCCAGGTACGCGCCTTCCTGATGCTGGGCACCAACATGTTATCGTCTTACGCCGATGCAAAACGCATGGAGCAGGGCCTGGCGCAAATGGACCTGATCGTTTGTCATGATCTTTTTATGAACGACATGGCCAGACAATATGCGGATATCATGTTGCCGGCCACGGCGTGGTTGGAAGACACGGGTGTGAAAGGCACCCATACGCACCTGTATCTCATGGAACAGGCCTTGCCGCCGGCCGGCGAGGCCCGCTCCATGACCGCACTGCTCAAGGACCTGGCGGAGCGGCTGGGAATCGATGGTTTTTATCCCTGGGAATCGGACACCGGGCATATCGACGCGGTATTGGACCATCCTTCCACCGCTCATGCCACTGTCGCCTCCTTGCGCGCTCAAGGCGGTATAGGTGAGTTGAATATTTCCCACGTTGCGCACGTCGACCATCGCTACGCAACCCCGTCAGGAAAGATCGAGTTTTATTCGGAACGAGCGGGGCAGCACGGCTTGCCGGCATTGCCGGATTACCAGGCCCGTCCCGCCTCTGACTTCCCCTTGGAATTACGCAACGGCAGGATGCTGACCCATTTTCATGCGTTCTACGATCATGGACGCGCGCTGCCTTCCATCGATCGGCTGGAAGACGGGCCGAGCCTGTGGATATCTCAGGAGGACGCGCGGGCGCGCGGGCTGGCAGACGGTGTGCCCATCAGGATACATAA
>JAAXHV010000577.1 GCA_012270695.1 Gammaproteobacteria bacterium
GCGTCAAATTCCCCGGCAAGCGTTCGAACCAGCTTGGCGTATTTTTCCGCCGGCCAGATTTTTTTATCCCAGTTTGCGCCGGGACCGATAGCCAACCACTTCTTGCCGGGCAACCGCCGGCAAATATCATTGGCATAATCTATATCCGCTTGCCCCAGCCACAAGGTAGTGGGCGGAATTTTTTCATCCCCGGCTATTTCTGAAACGGCTGAGAAGTGGTTTTCGACTGCATGAATGTGCCGGCCTTTGCCGGCCTTGGTAAGCCGTTTCTCAGCCCTGATCAGGCGGGCTAAGATATCTGTGCGTAAATCGACGATAAGATCGTATCGCTTCCGACGTAATTCAAACAACAGGGCCGGGATGCCGCGTAACAACCGGTCCTTGTGTTTATGATAAATCTCCCCACGATAGGGGCAGTGCAGGAACAACATGGATGAACGTTTGTCGCTGACAATGTCAATCGATGCGTGTTCGTCGTACCTGTGTAAAAACTGTAGTACCGGGGTCGTCAACAGCGCATCGCCGATATTGCTTAAAGTAATGAACAGGACATTGCTCATGCGGGGGAGCGTCCTGGCGACAGAAAGCAGGCATAGAACCAAGGCATCAGGTTGAAGCGATTCTGTCAATATGTCTGAATCGAGTCTGCCCGCAATCTACACAGGCAGGAGATCAGAATTATTTATCCCGATGATTCTGGCGGTACGCCAGCCAGTTCAGGAGCAGTACGCCGGCCAGTGCAATCGCACCGGCTATCAGCAAGGACATATTCATCATTCGTTCTCCAGATTACCGATCACCAGCGCCAGGATTCCTGCCAGCATTAAGCTGATTACGCCCAGGAAATCCCCGTGTTCGAGGACAGCGTTTAACAGGCCGGCAGCAGCAAGGATTATTCCAATTCGTCGAGTGTCTTCCCGTACCGTTGTAATATTAAATTTTATAACATTGGCCGTATAGCACAGCCCAAATCCAAATACGTTGACGAAGGTCCCAGGAATTGTATCTGAACCAAGTTACCCACAAGCTACACAGCAATGATACTGATAATTGCTAATCCGATTGACATGCGGATAGTATAACACCGTTATTTATATCGTGTGGGGGAGGATAACTACTTGCCGATGCAAAAGCGGGAGAAGATCTCACTGAGCAAATCATCGGCCGTATACTCACCGGTAATCTCTCCAAGGATCCGTTGCAGCTTGGACAGGTCGTCCGCGAACAGCTCAATAGCATGGTGCTGCTGGAATTGTTTTGTGGCCTGTTCGAGTATCATTCCGGCATCACGGAGAACATTGAGGTGGCGGGTATGCGCAATAAAAGTGTTCTCCGAATAGTCCGATCCTGTCACGATGTTTTTTATCTCCTGTTTCAACGCGTCTACGCCAGCTCCTGTTTTTGCGGAAATATATACCTTCCGCATTTCTGTCGACCCCTGGAGTTTGCCCGGGGCGTGCCCTGACAAGTCAATCTTGTTAAAGACATGCAGTAAGTTTTTTCTTGAGCCCAGATCCGCAGCAATGGTTTCCAAGTCCTGAAAATCGCCCGCGTTTACATCGGTGATGAGGATCACAACGTCTGCGTTCTCTGCCACCTCCCTGGCGCGCCTTATTCCCTCCTGTTCGATCAGGTTGCCGGCCTCTCTTATTCCCGCTGTGTCGATGACGTTGACAGGCATACCGTCGACTAAAATCAGCTGCTCAATCGTATCCCTAGTAGTACCGGGCATGGGAGAGACGATGGCGCGATCAACTTCCGCCAGCCGATTTAACAGGCTGGATTTACCGGCATTCGGTTTGCCGATTATCGCTATCTTCAGGCCTTCCGCCAACAACCTGCCGGCATGTGCCCGGGCGGAAATGTCAGCCAGGTAACGCCGGCATTCCGAGAGCCTGTCCTGCAACTCCGTTTCCACCAGAGAGTCTATCTCCTCCTCGGGAAAATCCAGCATAGCCTCGACAAACACGCGCAGCTCGACAACTTTTTTCATCAGTTCATCGAGCCGGGAAGAAAACATTCCTTCCATTGATCGGACAGCACTCAGCGCCGCCTGTTCGGATACGCTGGTTATCAGATCTGCGACGGCTTCTGCCTGCAGTAAATCGATTTTATTGTTCAGGAAGGCCCTTTCACTGAATTCCCCGGGGCGCGCATAGCGGGCTCCCAGTGACAAGACGCGCTGCAACAGCAGGTTCATCACCACCGGGCCGCCATGACCATGTA
This sequence comes from Gammaproteobacteria bacterium, assembly GCA_012270695.1. GTDB lineage: Bacteria > Pseudomonadota > Gammaproteobacteria > Eutrophobiales > Eutrophobiaceae > JAAXHV01. The sequence continues at coordinate 2,227 of JAAXHV010000577.1, forward strand.
ACTCGGCGATATCCTCGCCAGTGTGCGAATCGGGACCTTGGAAGAACAGTGCCAAACCGCGATCCAGGACACGTCCTTGCTCGTCGTAAAACGCCGTATACCGGCACTGGTGATGCGCCGGCCTGATCCTGCACATTGCTGTGATGATCCTGCTGCTGTCAGGACCGGATAATTTCACGATACCCACACCACCCTGGCCCGGCGGCGTAGCGATAGCCGCGATGGTGTCTATATATTCGGTCACTCTTTTATTGGAATGACGGGTAGCTTATCCATCTACATCAGTTTGTTAAACTTTCGCCTGGCCGGTTACTTTGCCTGGGTAGAAGAAAGGCCCTCTTTTTCCAGGTTTCTCGTGATAAGCCACTGCTGGCCAATGGATAAGATGTTGTTGGTGACCCAGTACAGCACCAGTCCGGAAGGAAAGAATGCGAAGAATACCGTGAAGACGAAGGGCAGGGCCTTCATCACTTTCTCCTGCATGGGATCCATCGGCGCGGGATTCAGCTTTTGCTGGATCAACATCGTCGCTCCCATGATAATCGGCAGGACGAAAAACGGATCTCTGGTAGATAAATCATCCAGCCAGAAGATGAAGTCTGCTTGTCTCAATTCGACGCTTTCCAGCAATACCCAGTAGAGGGCAAGAAAGACCGGGATCTGCACCAGTATCGGGAAACAGCCACCAAACGGGTTGATTTTCTCCTCCTTGTAAATCTGCATCATCGCTTGGTTCAAGCGGGTGCGATCGTCTTTGTA
>JAAXHV010000578.1:0-575 GCA_012270695.1 Gammaproteobacteria bacterium
ATCACTTCAAAATGGCTTTCAGGTTAGAGACTGCGCCAAACGGGTTACCTGTTTTCATGGTAACTGAAGGAGTTTCGTATTACTACCCTGTTGTGTCCAGTTTCACCGCGCTGGGTGATTCAGGCAGCGAGACACACCGCCTGTTCTGTGGCAATTGCTCGACGGTTCTTGGGCTCAAGTGTGACGGTTTTGACCTGTATTCGTTGGCGGCAAGCACGATTGAAGGCGGAGACAGGTTGAGACCGAATATGCTTATCTACACCAAATTTGCTCCTGCATGGACAATATTCCCGGAAGGATTGCCGAAATACGATATTCTACCTCCGGGGTAACACTGTGGATTGTCAGAAATGAGCGCATGGCATGAGTGATAAAATTGATAAAGGCGGGCAGTTCCCCGATATCGAACTGAACATTGTCGGGGGAGGCAGGCTGCGTCTTCCCGCCGATATCGATACCTCTTATGCGTTCATCCTGTTTTATCGAGGCCACTGGTGACCTTTCTGTCGCCGGCAGTTGGCCGGCTTCGAAAAACAGCGCGAGGTCCTGGCGGAACTTGGCGTGAGTATTGTTGC
>JAAXHV010000578.1:659-1347 GCA_012270695.1 Gammaproteobacteria bacterium
TACAGCAGTTCCCCGGTGGGACGGATGGACCCGGAAGACGCTGTGACCCTGGCGAAATTTATAATTCAAAGGTAGGAAATTCAACCAGCGTCAGCGCCACAACATTTCTATAATGGTGATTTCATTATCACCAGTGTTTGCGTGGCTGTGAGGATGTACAACTCATTGATTCATATTGACTCAAGCCGAATTCGCTCCTATAATCTGACCAGACAGACCAGAAATATTGAGAGTAAGACCACATTGATGAGAGCAACAAGCTGGCAATTGCAGGAAGCCAAGGCGCACCTGAGTGAACTGGTAAGGAGCGTTCAACAAAACGGGCCACAACAGATCACAGTGCATGGCAAGCCTACCGCTGTCATCCTGTCTTGTGACGACTATGCCCGGCTTACCCGGAATAAGCCGTCATTTGTCGATCTGATGCGGCAATCACCACTCATGGGCGTAGACCTGCAACTTGAGCGTGATAAATCGCTGACACGCGAACAGACCCTGTGAGCTATCTTCTGGACACCAACGTGGTGTCTGAACTGGTCAGACCAAAACCCGATGCGGATGTACTGGACTGGTTCGACAGAACGCCGGACCATGCATTGCACCTGAGCGTGCTGTCGCTGGGCGAGATCCGCAAGGGTGTGGAAAATCTTGGACCATCACCCAGACGGGAAGCGTTGCGAGTCTGGCT
>JAAXHV010000579.1 GCA_012270695.1 Gammaproteobacteria bacterium
CGATATTTCCGCACAGACACAGAAAACACTGGGAGCCTTGCTGGAGCCCGGTCTGCCCGCGGTCAACCCCCTGGATGTCTGGAGTGCCGGCGGACCCGATTACGAGGACCGACTGGAAGACTGTTTCGCCGCATTGTTGCAGGATGAGGCTGCGGCACTGGGTGCGGTTGTGCATGACAGGGCGGCCCATGGCCGGATTTATCCCGAATACATACGCCACCTTCGCAGAGGCCACGCGGCGTCCGGCAAGCCGGTTTTCCTGGTCTCCAACAGGCAGGGTACGGGAGACGACCCCGAGGTCATAAACGCAACCCGTGCGGGCTTTCCCGTCCTGGACGGGATCGCATCCTTCCTGACCGGCGCGCAATGCCTGCTGGCATATCGTGACTTCCTGTCCCGACCCGTTAACAGGCCGCCCAGCCTTTCACGTACCAGTTTGACCAAGTGGCGCGCCCTGTTGGCGAACAGGGACATTGTCGATGAGATTGAGGCCAATCGGTTTTTGCATGACTGTGGCATTCCTATGGTAAAGACCTGGCCGGTAAATAATGCAGGTGAACTGGAAACGCTTGCGCCGGGGTTGAGTTACCCGGTCGTGATGAAGACGGCGATGCCGGGTATCCGCCACAAGTCGGACGTGGATGGTGTCAGGTTGAACATAGGTGGCGAGGCGGAACTCCTGAGCATATATCATGATTTATCCGCGCGTTTCGGCAACCGGGTCCTGGTGGCCCCCATGCTGGATGCCCCAGGCGTGGAAATGATCCTGGGTCTTGCCACCGATGAGCAATTCGGACCAATGATCGTCATGGGCATCGGCGGCGTACACGCAGAATTGTTACGCGACTTTATCACCGTTGTGCCGCCGTTCGATGCTGGTACGGCTCTCCGCTGTCTGGACCGATTGAAAATGAGAAAACTGCTGGACGGCCTACGCGGCGCCCCGCCTGTGGATGTTCGTGCCTTCTGTGAGGCGGCAGCCACCCTTTCCGTCATCGCAGTGGAGTTTGCCGACCTGATAACGGAAGTGGATATCAACCCGCTCAAGGTCCTGGAACAAGGTTGCTTAGGATTGGATGCCCTCATGCTAGTAAAATCAAACAGGTAGTAACATCAAATCCTGTACAATTTTGACAGTCTAAGTTATATTATGTTTGTCTATTCATCATACACAGTCCAGTGCAGTAAGCAAAGACATCACTATTAGCGCTTTGCCGAACCACTGGACTTTTTGTAAAAGGGAATTCTCATTATGAAAACTGCAGTATTAGTAGATGGAGCATTTTATCTCAAACGACACAAAGCATATTTCAAAAAGCCATTAAACGATGCACAAAAAGTTGCAAAGGACTTGCTCAGTCACTGTTTATTGTTCTTATTACAGGTGATAGTGATTTTGTCCCTGCGGCTAAGTATGCCAGACGGAGCGGTATAGAGCTGATTCTGGACCCTATGTATAAGCCGATCAAGATTGATTTAATGGAACATATTGACGGGTTAAATACTACACTTCCAAACAAGAAAGATATGGAGCCAAATAAGGCTGACTGAATTTATATCTTA
>JAAXHV010000580.1 GCA_012270695.1 Gammaproteobacteria bacterium
TGGGATATCATTGACTGGCGGTTTCTTACCATTATCCATCGTATCCAGCGCGAGCACCTGCTGGTCATGTTGCTCACACTGGGTCTGACCGTGTTTGTCGACCTGGTCACCGCCGTGGCAATAGGGCTGATTGCCGCGGGTATGACGCACGCACAGCAGTTGGAGACCCTGGAACTCGACAGCGTGATCTCCGTACCACTGCTGGATCAGACGTTTTTCTCCGAACACAAGGAGATGGAGCTGACAGACCCTTATTCCGCCCGCGTCGGCCTGGTAGCGCTCAGGGGAAATTTCACTGTTGCATCCTCCAAGAAGCTGGTTGAGGTAATCGGTGAAGATATCAAAGACCATGAGGTGGTGATCTTTGATTTTTCCGAGACCACCTATCTTGACGACAGCGCCGCCATGGTCGTGGAGAAGCTCATGCAGGTCGCTACGGAAAAACAGACCGAGTTCGTGGTCATGGGCCTCTCGGATGCCATTGCTGATACCCTGCATATCCTCAATATCCTGCAAAAAATACCGGAAAACCATCTCGTCGAGACGCTTGATGAGGCGCGGCAGCTTGCATATAATTTCCTGGAGATACAGCGATGAGTGAACTCAAGGCAATAATCTTTGACATGGACGGGACCCTTGCCGACACCGAAGAGTTACACCGCCGAGCCTTTAATCTTGCATTCAAAGACTGCGCTTGCCCCCTGAACTGGTCGCGCCGCGAATATAAACAACTGCTCTCCATTTCCGGTGGCAAGGAAAGAATCTATCATTGCCTGCGCCAGGCCGGTGTGGCTGTTGATGAACTGCAGAGGACCACTGACACCGTACATCAAAGAAAATCGGTCATATACAGACAGATACTGGTAGCGGATAACATCGAACTGCGCCCCGGCATACGCCGGCTTGTGGAGGAATGCCGGCTGGCCGGCCTGAAACTGGCTATCGCAACCAGCTCTTCAACAGAAAACGTCAAGACCCTGCTGCACAGCACCTTCGGCGGAACTGGCGATGAGCTTTTTGCGGCCGTAGTAACCAGCGACCACATTGCAGATAAGAAACCCTCTCCGGCTGTCTACCAGCACACCTTGTCGGAACTGGGTCTCAAGGCGGAAAACTGCATCGCCATAGAAGATACGAGAAACGGCAACCTTGCCGGGCTTGCAGCCGGAATAAAGACGGTTATCACCACGCATCCCCTGACCATCGATAATGATTTCGCCGGCGCATCACTGGTCATAAACCACCTGGGAGAACCCGACAAACCCTTCAGGCCGATGGCGGGTACGGCATACGGCTGTCATTACGTCGACCTCGCTTTACTGAAAACGCTCCATTCTTCCCCGTCCGATGTGGGGCAATATCCTTTCGACCTGGCGAAAGTTGCGCTGAACCGGTGAACCTCAACCATGATCCTGACCGAACTGCGCTATGTCGTCGCCGTATCCCGTGAACTGCATTTCGGCAGGGCCGCTGCCGCTTGCTTTGCCTGAGTTGACACTGATCATTGAAGAAGATTTTACAAGGCAAATGATCTACCCTGTTGCTGCTGAAATCCGGCAGTGCGACGTCCCCGGCAAGAGCAGCCCGGTCCTGCAGAAGAACTTCTGAGATAGCCGGGGTCAGGGTAACTGGAAGAGGACGGAATTAAATTCCGTCCCCAAGTTCACCTGAGAAATGCGGGCTGAATATCACTTGATCACCAGGAAGGCGGCGGCATCGCCCCGGATTACCCTGAACAGCAAGGCATTCTCTACCTTATCGACCAGTTGCAGAAACGACTGCAGGTCAGCAACAGGCTCATGGTTAACGGATGTAATGATGTCGCCTTTCCTCAAGCCGGCGGACCAGGCTCGAGTGCCACGCTGGATTTCCGTGATAATCACACCTTTGATTTTACCGTAATGGGGGTGATCCTCTTCAATATCACCTAGCGCCATTCCTTCAAACCTCGGGTCAAGCCTGCCTTCGGCAAACTTTAACTCCATGCTGGCTGAGACCCTGGTTTTCAACTCCTTCTTTGAGCCATCACGCAGAATTTCAAACAGAACCTCTTCGCCGACGGGTAATAAACCAATATGATTTCTGACGTCGGCGGCTGTTTTCACAGGCTTTGAATTTATGGACGTAATAATATCCCCGGGTTGCAGACCTGCATCCTGCGCCGGTGAATCAGGCAATACACTGTTGACTATTGCACCCTTCTGGTTGTTTATCCCGAATGCCTGTGCCAAGTCGGCATTTAAATCCTGCACCTGAACGCCGATAAAACCCCGTTCCACCATTCCCTTGTCAAGCAGTTGTTCCGTTATCTGCAGGGCGAGATTAATAGGAATCGCAAAACCAATGCCGATATTGCCGCCGCCGCGGGAAAATATAGCCGTGTTTATCCCTACCAGTTCCCCTCTCAGGTTGACCAGCGCACCCCCTGAATTTCCCTGGTTGATGGATGCATCCGTTTGAATAAAATCCTCATACCCCTCAATACCCAGTCCGCTGCGGCTGAGCGCGCTGACTATTCCCGAGGTGACCGTCTGCCCCAGGCCAAACGGGTTGCCTATCGCTACCACAAAATCGCCTACCCGCAAGTCGTCGGAGTCGGCAGCCGCAATATCGGTCAGGTTTTCCGCCGGTACTTTTATCACGGCCACGTCCGTTTCCGGATCGGAGCCGACAATCTCTGCGTCAAAATGCCGTCCGTCGCGTAAAGTTACGGTGATTTGCACAGCATTGGCGATCACGTGATTATTGGTCAGCACCAGACCGCGCTGGGCATCGACAATGACCCCGGAACCGAGGCTTTGGGTTTTTCTTTCCAGCGGCTGATCCGGCATCTTGAAAAACCGCCGGAAAAACGGATCGGCGAACAGCGGATTCTGCCGCACCCGCACCCGGCCTTCGGTGGCGATGTTAACGACCGCCGGCGTCACCTCTTCCAGCATCGGGGCAAGACTGGGTATTTCCTGTCCGCCTATTGCACGGGGCAAGGCTGCCTGGGCGGAACCGAGATACAACAGGGTTGCAATCAGCGCCAACACAGAATAAGCCATCAGGCTGTTTGCCGTCGAAGAGACGTGTCTTGTTATTAAAATGTCACGCATAGTTTCGTCCACATTGTATTAACCCGGATTTCTCACCAGTCCGTCATTTCCGATATTGCACACACGGCCGGTCGGCGGGGATGGCGACTATCCAGCTTCAGGTGATGACTTATTAGAGAGCTATAATCGTAAAAGTTCCTTTAACCCGCATATCTCAGCCCGTCACAGCCAATACGCGCTGCTGGTCATCACCTTTGCACAGCTACGCATCATTATGCGCAGCGGCCGCGGTAATTCAACCGCGCCCGCAGCACGCGCAACGGATGCATGTTGCAGTTCATCCGCGCGCATTTGTTGCAATATGGTACGGCTCTTGCGATCCTGTTCCGGTAACAGAGCCAGGTGCTTATCCAGGTGTTCGACCACCTGACGTTCCGTTTCCATCACAAAGCCAAGATTCCATTTATCACCCGACAGACCAGCCACGGCGCCAATGGCAAACGACCCGAAATACCAGACCGGGGTCAGGAAACTGATATGGCTGCCCAGCTCCCTGACCCTGGCCTCGCACCAGTGCAGGTGATCGCTTTCCTCA
>JAAXHV010000581.1:0-1032 GCA_012270695.1 Gammaproteobacteria bacterium
TGGGGCTCAGCATCAACCAGGGCAAACTCCATTCCCAGAGGCGAGTTGACGCAAAAGATCTCGCCGCGAAAACCCGCTTTCTCCGGTAATTCTCTGACAGGCAGGCATAAACGGCGCATGGCATCGCGCCATGCCTGACCCTGCTCATGCTGCGAAAACGCTGCCGTCGTGAATTTCCAAGGCTTCATGAATTTCTGTTATCAATACGGGGATACTGACCCGCAGGTCTCACCAGGTCGTTGTCTGCCACCGGATAGTTGTTTGCTGTCAATACGTTAGGGTAATTATACCACTTCGTTGCCAGCACAGAGCGCCCTAGGCAAATTTAGTCAAATTTAGGACACCCATTAATTTTCTTAAGCTGTTTTCTAATTCGGGACACCCATAGATTTCCCCAAGCTGTAATTTATGGGTGTCCTGGATTTAGGATTTGTCCTGGATTTGTAATTTTATGGGTGTCCCAGATTTACTTCCCAGATTTACTGCAGACGCATGTCCCCGGTTGCCTGGAAACGGTTGCACCTCATGGGGATTTACTATATATGAGGTATTGTTAAAGCTACCGAGTGAGGAATAAACCATGAGTAAGAGGATACGAAATATAACTTTGACTGTTTTAGGCGTCCTGGCTTTGTGTGGCATATCGTCGTGCGCCATGGATGACGGTACCAAGGATCTGGATGAGTTTAAACAGGCAATCCGCGCTAAATATGATTTGAAGGAGCAGGCCTTTGCCGATAACGATCCGGAACCGATCCTGGAGCAGTTCTATACGAAGGATGCGATTTCCAGCGGTCCGGACGGCACCACGCATATCGGTATCGAGGAATTGCGCTCCATCTATGAAGAGGTTATCGGCGCAAACGTCCGGGTTGAGTCATTTTATATCCATGTAAACGGCAATGTCGGCTGGGACTGGGTCAATTTCCATGTTATACCGGCGCAGGAAGACGCCGAGCCCTTTACCTTCAAGATGCTGTTTCTATGGGAGAAGATTGACGGCGAGTGGTGGAGTAAGGGGGAAATGTACAC
>JAAXHV010000581.1:1085-2020 GCA_012270695.1 Gammaproteobacteria bacterium
TATAATGCCGTTTCTTTTGTTATTTTAAAGATAAAAGAGCGCGCTGCTTCAAGGGAATACAGGGGCGCGCCGGACCGCTATCCGCCGGATTAGGCCGTTGCTTCGTTTGCCCGGCAGGTCGGCAAAAGACGGGGTCTTATGCAAAATTCAAACAACAAAAACTGGCAGGGGCCACCTGCTCAAGGGCTTTATGACCCTGCCACAGAGCACGATTCCTGTGGAGTGGGTTTTGTCGTGGACATCAAGGGGCGCAAGTCCCGCAAGATCGTCGATAATGCCCTGAGCATCCTGAAAAACCTGCTGCACCGCGGCGCCTGCGGCTGCGAGGTGAATACCGGTGACGGCGTCGGCCTGCTGATTCAAAAGCCCCATAAGTTTTTCCTGCGCGTGTGTGAAGAAGCAGGTTTTACCCTGCCCGCCGCAGATTACTACGGCGCCGGGCTGGTATTCCTGCCACGGGACCCGGCCCAGTCGGAGGAGTGCCGGCGTGTCTTCGAACGCATCATCGAAGAAGAAGGCCAGACCGTGCTGGGCTGGCGCGACGTGCCTACCGATAATTCCCTGCTGGGGCCTACGGCCCTGGAGGGCGAACCGACCTTCAAGCAGGTATTCATCGGGCGCGCTGCATCCGTCCCCGACGTTGCCGCCTTTGAAAGGAAACTGTACGTCATCCGCAAGCGGGTGGAACATGCCATCTGGAGTTCAGAGCTGGAGCAGCAGCACCTGTTCTATATCCCGTCGCTGTCCTATCGCACCTTCGTCTACAAGGGCATGTTGACCGGTTCCCAGTTCGAACCCATGTTCCCGGATATCACCGACCCGGATATCGAAACCGCCCTGGCCCTGGTGCACCAGCGGTTTTCCACCAATACCTTTCCGTCCTGGCGTCTGGCCCACCCGTTCCGCTACCTGTGCCACAACGGCGAGATCAATAC
>JAAXHV010000582.1 GCA_012270695.1 Gammaproteobacteria bacterium
CGGCCGTTCTGCAACTGCGCCAGGGCGATGGCATGGCCGAGATTGGGGCTGTATCCGCCGGCAGTCACGTGACCGACCATTTTTTTTGCCTCATCGGTTTCATCCGGTTCAATCAACGGGGCGCCATCCGGGGGAATGAATCTATGGTCTTCAGGGATCAGTCCGACGATATGAGGCCGGACTCCACCTGAATTCCGGGTCTGGTCCAGCGCGCGTTTGCCGATAAAATCCTGTTTCCTGTCATCGATAACCCAATCCATGCCGGCATCATAAAGGTTTGTATAACCATCACCCTCTGCCCAGGCGGCAATAAAGCCTTTTTCCAGCCGTAGCAGCAAACTCGCTTCCGAACCAACCGGGGTAATACCGTATCCCTGACCGGCTTCCATCAATGCCTCCCATACAGCTAATCCATCCCTGGCGCGGACATTGATCTCAAAACTCAGCTCCCCGGTATAACTGACCCTGGCTATGCGCGCGGCAAACCCGCCGACCTTGCTTGTGCGAATTGCCATGAAAGGAAACGCATCCTTATCCAAATCAATGTCTGTGCCGGTTTTAATGATGACTTCTCTGGCCCGGGGCCCGCAGACACAGATATTGGCCCATTGTTCGGTCACCTCGGTGAGGTAAACCTGCAGGTCACGCCATTCACACTGGAGTAACCGTTCCAGGTGTGTATGGACGGCGGCGGCGACAGCGGCGCCGGTTGTCATCAGATAATGGCTCTCACCCAGGCGAAATGTCACCCCGTCATCAAACATCCTGCCGTCTTCAAACAGCATGAAACCGAATTTGCCCATGCCGACAGGGAGATTCTCCCAACTGTTGGTATACACCCTGTCCAGCAGCGTCACGGCATCAGGGCCGTTAATTTCAATTTTTCCCAGTGGGGTGCCGTCATAAATACCGACGCTGTTACGTACGGCCAGCGCTTCCCGGTTAACCGCCTCCGCCGGCGTTTCTCCTTCACGTGGAACCTGAAACGGTCGACGCCACAACGCGCCGGCCTCATCAAACAGCCCTCCATGTTTCTCGAACCACGGCGTAATCGGGGTACGGCGGGCCGGAAAAATTATCTCTCCCTGGTCGCTTCCGGCCCAGGCGCCAAAACTGGTCGGGCTGTACACCGGCCGGTAAGTTGTCGTACCGACGTCACCGGGTCGGGTTCCGGTGAGGTCGGCAATGATTCCGATCATATTGACGTTGCTTACCTTACCCTGGTCAATGCCCATGCCAGCCGTGGTGTAGCGTTTTACCAGTTCCACTGAGGCATAGTTCTCGCGCATGGCGAGCTTTACGTCTGCGCTGGTAACGTCATTTTGATAATCCAGGAAGGCGCGTGGGTTTTTATCACCGGAAGGCAATTCCCATAAGGCGTCGATAGAGAACTTTATCTCCTGCCCGACAATGGGCGTGTCCAGCTCAACTGGTTCATATCCGCTTATGCGCGCGGCCTGTTGGCCGGCCTCAACCCCGTCCATCAGACATTCGTTTAAACCAAAGTTGCCTTTCGCCGCGCCGACCGTTATTTCAGCCTGCACGGACTCGCCGGGAACAAAACCGGCTATGCTTTCGGAATAGACCGGTTTTGCGCCGGATTGTGACTGCAAGTGCAACGTTGGGTTCCAACCGCCTGAGATGCAGACCAGGTCACAGGGATGATATTGCTCTTGAGAAAGATCATCCAACGGCGCGGCTACCAGTCCTGATACGGATTTTTTACCCTTGACCGATTTAATCGTGTAATTGGTTAAAACTTTAATCCCTGCGGCATTGGCCTGGTCATGCAATGTTTTACTGATTTGTTGGCGCGTATCCAGCAGCGCGACGACCTGAACGTTATGACGGGCAAGGATAAAGGCCGATTCATAAGCGCTGTTGTTGTTGGTAATAAAAACAGTGCGTGTGCCCGGCCTGACGCCATAGCGGCATGCATAAGCAGCAGCTGCGGAAGCCAGCATGATGCCGGGCCGATCGTTGTCCGGGAAAACCAGGGGGCGTTCTATGGCGCCGGCGGCAATAA
>JAAXHV010000583.1 GCA_012270695.1 Gammaproteobacteria bacterium
TGTCTGTTCAACATGGGAATCGGACAAGTCTGTGGGCAGTTATCGTTTAACCCGGGTTAGTATTGACAGCAAACATGTTTCCAATAGCAACAGGCGACTTGGTGAGAAATCCGGGTCAGGGTGCGGCAACGGCGAGTTGGTCGTTAAAAGTCGCTGTGGTTTCAGCGCTGGTGAAGATGTCGTTACCGGACAACGTTGCGTTTTCTCCTTCATAGTAGTCGGTAATGGAACCGGTGGAGCGGTCCTGTGTTGCCAGGGCCATCCCGGCAGAGACCACCAACGCTTCCCTGTCGTCGGCGCGGCCTTGTATAACCAGACAATCTGCCCCAGCCGTGCATTGGCCGGCGCCGCCGGGGGCTAAACCGGTGCTGTAAGCGATGAAAAGGAGATGATGCCATTTATTTTTTACGAACCAGGCCGGTAGCTCTCCCGGAGCCTCGGACAAGTAATAATCCATGCCGCTGGTCCGGATGGAACCCGGAGCACCTCCGGGCAGCACGGTCAATCCGATCCTCGTCACTACATTCTCATCACGTAAATCCTCGATAGTCACAAGGGGTCTGCTGATCCGATAGCTATCGCCTGCGTCAAAATCGTTATCATGACCGCCATGAAGCGTGCTGACCGTCAGGGAATGACGCCTGATCGCCGTAACCATTCCTGCCGAACCGTCGCTGGTGTTGAAGAGCGTGTCACCGGGAACCACATCAAGCTGGAGAAAATCCATGGCAACGTCTTCCAGAGAGAGACCGGATGAACCAGCGCCGGCCGTACCGCTGATACCGCTGTCGTAATACGGTAAGACTGCGCTGCCCGGTACGCCGGCACAATCCGCGCCATAACCCCGGCATACGTCACGCTGTCGCACCCCTGCGGTTGAGCGGACGGCCAGGTTACCCTGATAACGCAGGTTGAACTGGTAGCGGCGCCGGTTTACATACGCGTAGTACACGTTGTACTCATCGCCGGTCCGGAAGGAATTATCCCTCCCGCCATGCAGTGTTGCGCTTATGTTTGCAGCGCTGACTCCGGTAATCAGGCCGTAGGAACCGTCCGTTACGTTTTCCACAACATCGCCGACCTCTACACCTGTTGCATTGAAGTCATGCCTCGCGTCCTGCAAGCGGTCACTGCCGGAGGCGCCGGCAATACCGGTCAAGGACCGGGTGGCTTTCCGGATACGATAGTACCCGGATTCAGCCAGGCCGGGGGACGCGGCCGATAACTGGCTGATGCTTAATGTCGTGGAAGAAACAACATGGGCAACAACCGCATTGTACGGTTCATCGATCAGGTCCCCGGGTTTTATCCCGGCCGATAAGAAGTCCCGGGCGGTGTCCACCAGGACGGTGGCAGTCGTCCCGGAGGTTGCAGTGCCCTCCAGGAGAGGAGTCGAGGCGCCGGCGCCCGTACAGTCGACCACCTGCGCATTGAGCCAAATGCAATATCCGTTTTCGCCGGTTACGCTGATCATGCCTGTGGCAGCCGATGATTGGATCGGTTGCGTGACCGCCGCGGCATACCCGGATGACAGGCCCGGAGTTAATCCGGTGATCACACGGCCGTGACCAACGGGAACACTCCACTCCACGCGAAAACCGGACGGGAAGCGCTTGCCCGGTTCATGCACCGATAACAATCCTTTTCTGGTATTTTTCCTGCCGTTGTAACGGGGCAGGCGATAGATGTCAGTTGCGCTGAACCCGTTATGCCGGCCGAAGCTCAGGCCGGACACGGTCAGCACGGTCGGGCTGGCGATACTGTTGACGCGGCCGACAGAGCCATCGCTGAGGTTCTCCAGCAGATCACCGCTGATTATCCCCCTGGCAATGAAGTCCCCATGGGGGTCCACCAATCTCAGGTCCGCACTGCCGGGTCCGGCAATGCCGGTATTGCTACGCAACCGGTAAGGTTCGCCGACATCGAAATCATTCTCCATCCCGCCACTGAGGCTGTTTACCGTCAGCGCCGTCCTGGTCACGGCCGCGATGGTTCCCCTTGAACCGTCGCTCAGATTGTCTATCAGGTCACCGGCTACAACGCCCAACTTCCTGAAGTCCCGGCTGGTGTCATTAAGGATGAAACCCCTGCTGCCGGCAGCGGCCGCGCCGGACAAGGTACGGACAAGCCCGCGCAGTTCGATAAAATAAACGTCCCCTCTGTCAAAATCGTTTTCCACACCGGTTGCAAAGCCGGCCAGATCCAGTGTTTTTGTATTTGCCGTTTTGACAACCGCAACTGAGCCGTCCGTTACATTCCTGACAATGTCGTAAGCGCTGACTCCCCACGCATTGAAATCCTTGCGCTTGTCGGTGAGTGTGACCGCATTATTGCTCCCGGTATGAAAACCGCGCAATACCCGGTTATCGGCATGCGGGTCGGCAAACGGTGTCAACCAGGGGTAAGCGGAATGTTCAACTCTATAGCGCGCCAGCACTGCGCGTATTTCATTGATCACCCGTTGTTCCACCACCGACATCAGTTCCGCCCGGCTGATGATGGCCAACTGGTCGTTGCCGGCAGCCGCCGAAAAAATGCCGCCGTCAACGTAGGCATTATCACCCTCCAGGTAATCGGCAGCATCATTACTCGGGCGCGCATATTGATTGCCGAGAGGTGGTCCCGGCGCCATGACCAACGCCACTACGTCATCCACTCCGTTAACGCTGAGTTGTCCCGGCGTTTCACTGTTGATGACCGCCTGGTTGCTTTGGGTATTCTTGAAATCGGGCGATAATGCATACCATAGCCGTTCACCACTGCTGTCCCGCGGGTCATCGAGGCCGAGTATGGTAAACGGCAGGCGGCCCAGCGTCGTTCCGGTGCTGGCTGCGCAATTGGTTTCCGGTCGGCCGTCGTTATCCCGGTCGGGGCAGGGTAAAAATCCCGGCCCTTTCTCCGGGTTGGCGCGCAAGTCGGGATAATTCATCGTATAAGACAACAGGGCCTGTTTTGCCTGGTTCAAAGCAATCCCGCTATTGGCGCGCCGGACATAAACCTCCGAGTGTTGGTTCAAGTCAGATAGAAACAGCCAGGTTGAACCGGCGATGAGCACCAGCATGAAAGCCAGCAACGCCGCGCCCGTCGCCGAACGGAGGCCTGAACAATATTTCACGGCGCGTCATCCTTCAGGTCTGTGACCGCGCCGGAATGCAGGTGATAGGATTGGCCAGGTTTTAATTTCACCGATTTACCGGTCATGGGCACACGGATGGTAACCTCGTTATCCAGTATCTGTCCTGCTTCCAGTTTCCGGTAATCCAGCGCCGCTTCCCCTTCCTGTGCATTGATCCAGGCCATTCCTGCCTTGTCCTTTTTATAAATCAGACCTCTGAGGGTGATAACGGGTAATTCCTCCTCGCTCACTTCCGACCTGCGGGACAGCGCGGTTTGTGTCTGCCGGGTGTGGTCACTTCCGGTCATTCCGTGAGTACCGCTTCCTGCATGATCCCGGCCGCGCGCAATCTGCCGGTTTTCCTCTCTGAGTTCCTGCAGCCGTTGGCGTTCCTCCTGGGTGGTAAACAAACGTCCAAATTGCTGTTCACCGGCTGAGAAGCATAAGTTCGGCGCGCATAAGACCGCGATGATCAGCCATCTCCCGGTTACATCTG
>JAAXHV010000584.1 GCA_012270695.1 Gammaproteobacteria bacterium
GGATGATAGCGCGGCAGAATGACCAGGGCGCCGCGCCGGTAGACCATGGCATGCAGGCACATGGACACCGCGTAACAATGAAACAGCGGCATGATGCAGAGCATTCTCTCCACGTCATCTCGGGTGTGGAAAATGGCCTCGCGCTGACTCAGGTTGACGGACAGCGAATAATGGCTGATACAGGCGCCCTTGGCCCTGCCGGTAGTGCCACCGGTAAACTGCAAGGTGGCCGGATCTTCTGCTTCCGGCAGGTCAGCGAAACTATCGAGATCCCGGCGCGCGCGCCATTCGGTCAAACGCCTGTTCTCGCCGGTGGCGAGCAGGTGATCGATGTTCAGTTCTGCAGCGAGGTATTGGACCATGTCATCGAGAGGTTCATCGTAAATAATCGCCGCCACCTCGGCATCTTCCAGCATGGGAAGCAGTTCGCGAGCTGTGTAAACCGGGTTTAACGGCACTGCCTCTGACCGTGCGGCATGGATGGCGAACATCGCGATACATACGTCAATGGAATTGCCCAACAGCAGGGCCACGCGGCAGCCGTTCAGACCGAGCGTGCCAAGTTCACGGCTGAAACCGGCGACGCAACGCAGGTATTCCCGGTAGTTGAGCCGTTCCTCGCCCATCACCAGGGCCTCATGCCCGGGACTCTTCGCTGCCGCGTCCACCAGTGCATGGACAACGGTAGGGAATACCCTGGGCAGATCAGACACCGTCCGAACCATGATCAATCTACGCGTATCACCACTGCCATGGCGGTGTCACCGGCCGCGCAGCCGTGAAACAGGCCGTAACCACCCCCTTCCAATACCAGTTCCTCGATGAGTTCGATCACGGCGCGCATCCCCGTCGGTCCTTGCGGGTGTCCCCAGATCAGGGAACAACCGTAGTTATTCATTGTCATGACGTCGATACCCATCTCTCGGGCAAAAATGATGTCGTTGACCGCGAAGGGATTGTGGGACTTGATTGCCTTGACATCCTTGATGGAAATCCCCGCCTGGTCCAGGGCGCGCCGGCTTGCCGGGATGGGCGCAGCCGGCATGTAGGCCGGTTCTTCCCTGGCTTGGCCGTAGGCGATGATCCTGATTCCGAGCTTCGCATCGCGGCTTAACCTGCGCGCCCTGTCCGCCGTGGTGATGACCATGCCGGCATTGCCGTCGGCCGGGTGGGTCTGGCCGGCGTAAGTAACGGTACCGCCTTCCTGCACCGGCTTCAGCCGGGCCATTTTCTCAGCGCTGGTCGCAGTAATACCCTCGTCCCCCGCGAGGGTGGCAACCGTTTTCCTGTATCGTTTATCCGGCACCTCAAGCGGCAACAGCATGTATCTCTGCTGAAATGATATGCCTCCCTGCTGTTCCAGCGCCTGTTGGTACTGCTCATAACGGCGCAACGCGACCTCGTGCTGCTCGGCCGTAGATACGTTCCATTTTGCCGCGCAGTTTTCCGCAGTGCGGGTCATGTCACATTTCACGAAAGGGTCCTGGTTGAAATTACTCATGACCCAGTCTTCGGTCTGGCCCATGCCCCCGGGGCCCAGCGGGTCCGGGTAATAAATGTGCGGGCCGTTGGAAATGCGGTCTGCAGTAATAGCCAGCACACACCCGGCCAGGCCGGCTTGTATTTCCTGGGAGGCGGTCGCCATAGCCCGGGCGCTGGTCGCACAGGCCTGGCTGACGGTCGGCCCGCCAATGTGGTCAATACCCGCCATGGCCGTCAGCCAGGGCAAGCCGTAAAAACAGCTTTTTTGCGGGATCGTCATCCCCAGCACAGCGTAATCGAACTCCTTTCCGTCCAGGTCCCGTTCGGCCAGGGCCTGCCTGGTGATATGGGCGGCGAATTCCATGCTGTGCAGGTGGGCAAAGCTGCCCTGCCACTTGGCAAACGGGGTTGTCCAGTAACCGCCGTAGGGAATACAGGTTTCTATCATGGTATTTTAATTGTACCCTATCGATCTATCGGAACAACCGGAATAGTGGTGATAGCCCGCTTGAATGTATAATGAAAGCGTTATTTCTGTTACAGGCTGACGGAGTTTGAATATGGGGAAAAAGATCAAAATCATCTTCCCGGTACCCCTTAGCGAACATACCAGGGAGTTAATCGAAAACCAGATCCCGGCGGAGTATATTCGTCCGGAATTCGACGTGGAATTCGTGGGCTCGAAGAAGCTGATGTCGCTGGCCGGCAGTTATTACGACACCTATATAATGGACACCATAGTGATCGAAGCCGGGCTCAAAGCCGAACAAGAAGGTTGCGCTGCGGTCTGCATCAATACGGTCAGCGATTCGGGGCTGTACGCCCTGCGCTCCCGCCTGAGCATTCCGGTCATCGGCCCGGGGCAGGCGTCATTCCACGTCGCCGCCACCCTGGGGCACAGGTTTTCCATCCTGACAATGTGGCAGCCGTGGCTGGCGTTATACCGCAAGACGTTGAAGGAATACGGGTTGGAGCACAAGCTGGCCTCGATCAGGCATATCGATACCCGACCGGACGTACAGGAACTGTTGACCGGGAAAGAAGAGGTGGTGTTTGAGAAACTGAAGGCCCAGGGGCTGAGAGCCATCGAGGAAGACGGCGCCGACGTTATCATCCTGGGTTCCACCACCATGCACCAGTCACACCGGTTTTTACGCGACAACCTGCCGGTACCCGTACTCAACCCCGGAGTGGTCGCCTATAAATTGTGCGAAGCCTTGCTGGAGATGGGCCTGACGCACTCGAAACGGGCGTTTCCCTCTCCCGAGACCATCCAGGACGATGTGTTGTTCCCAACCCGGTAATACTGAGCTAACCCCTGCGGTGAAGAAAAAACAGGAAAATTTTGAAGCATCCCATTATCGGGCCTGGCACCTTGCCAGCTCATCCCATGAGGCTATTTCCACGGAATTCGAATGGAGCATATTGCGTTTTCAGCAGGCCTTTGAAAGATGGGTGACGCAACTTGCCGGCGTGACCGGCATGGGCGAGTTGAGTTATATCGAGGCCGTTATCATTCACATCATCCGCATGCACGACCGGCCCAAAAGCGCCACGGATATCGCCCGGCAATTGAACCGGGACGATATCCCCAATATCCAGTACTGTCTGAGAAAACTGGTAAAGACCGGGTTTTGCGAACGAACCAAGGACCGTAGCCGCAAGACCGCAGCCTACCGGGTAACGGCCAAGGGCAGGAAACTGACTGAGAATTACGCCGAACTGCGCAA
>JAAXHV010000585.1:0-3397 GCA_012270695.1 Gammaproteobacteria bacterium
TTTCGCTTAATCACATTTGTATTTTACATTTATCCGTCTGAATGTAAAATTAATTTTAAGAATTAACTAGGAGTTGTTGTCGCCTTTAATCAGCCTGCCCTGTACCCAGACCCTGATGATGTTGTGCCGGTCCGCACTATAGATGATCTTTTGCAGCATATCTTCATGAGTATCCAGTCCTTCCCACAGGATCAGATTACTGTTCTCAACGTTTGCATCAATTACAATGGCGTCAAATGCATAACCCTGTTTGAATAAACCTGTCTTGAGGTCCAACGCCAGACCGCCGGCCGTCGTCGCCATCCAGAATGCTTCCCTGAAGTCAATCCGGGAACCGGGCGTCCCGCGGCTGTCACTATCGGCGTCAGGATCAACCCCCTCTTCCAGGGCGCGGGATGTTGTGACTGCCATTGAGCAATTGCGCAACAAGCTTGGGTCAGGCCCTCCCGAAATGTCCGTGCCCAGGCCCACCTGCAGACCGCGATCCAGGGCTTTTCTTGCCGGGAATACCGCATTGGAAAAATAAAAGTTCGACAGGGGACAATGCGCGATACCCGTTTGCGCCTGCCCGATGGCGTCCATATCTGCATCATCGATGAAGTTGGCATGGGCCAGTAGCGTCTTGTTCGTTAACAGCCCGAATTCTTTCAGGCTTTGACCATCGTGTCTGCCATGCCTGTTTATCACGTAAGCATGTTCCCAATCACTCTCTGAGCAATGAGTCTGTATATGGCAACCGTACTCCCCGGCGATTTCAGCCAGCCCCGCCAGCATCTCATCCGTACAACTCGGGATAAACCGGGGCGTCACCACGGGTTTTACCAGTCCGGTTTCATTACCAGACAGGGCGTTTATATACTGAATCAACGCTCGCGTGTCCTCAAGTCCCCGCTCTGCGGACACATCGCGATAAAAATCAGGACATTCTTCCGGGTTGTCCATGGCCACTTTGCCGACCAGTCCACGCTGACCCCTGGCCAGACAAATATCAGCCAGCCGTTTAGTGGCTTCCAGATGGATGGTGCCAAAATACAGCGCGGTCGTCGTTCCGTTGGCAACCAGGGTATCCACCAATGAGGTGTAGACTGCTTCGGCGAAGCCGATGTCCCGGTATTTTGCCTCAAGCGGGAAGGTGTATTGGTGTAACCAGCCATACAGCGGCAAATGCAGGGCCTTGCCAAGCTGCGGCCATTGGGGGGCATGAATATGCAGGTCCACCAGACCGGGCAACAGATATTGCCCGGCGGCGAGCAGCTGCAGTTTGCCGCGTTCGCTGGCCCTGCGCCTCAGTTCCTGGTAATCGTCAGTGCCGGCCAGATGCACCGCGACGATATGTCCCGTCTCATCCACTTCAATCAGCGCATCTTCAAGCACCTCGACCTCTCCACAGACAGGCGCATGGATAACAGTCCCGCAAACGGTAAAACCACTCATTTGTCAGGAAAACTATTGTTGAATTTGGCCATCACCGGGGTTGACAAGCAGATCTTCAAGCCTGTACCCGGCGATCTTGAAAACCTCATCCAGGCATTCACTGAACTCATCTTCCGCTCTGTTTTCCAGGCGTTCGTAAAATCGTTTGATTATATTATCGGGGTCCAGTCCTTTTACCGCCAGGATAAACGGGAAACCGAATTTGTTCCGGTAGCGGCGATTCAATTCTGCCAGCACTGCAACCTGATGTCCCCGTTCCCGTTGCAGACCGGCATTGTCCTGTTCGCGCGCCGAATACCCTGCCAGGGGTTTCCTCTCGCCCAATTCCGGGTGTGCACACAACAGAGCCAGTTGCCGAGCCTGCCCCGCATTCCTGACGACTTCACACAGCGTTTCGACCAAGTGAGACTCACTTTTGAAAAGCCTGGATTGCCACGCCATGTCGGCCACCCAGGGGGAATCCTCGAAAACACCGCCGAATACGGCAACAAAAGCATCCCTGTCCATGCCGTTGATTTCATCAAGTCGATATCGAGCCCGAGCGGCGGAAGTCTCTTTCACAGCATACTGAAAACCATGTCAAAAGACGGCATTGTACACATTAAGCGGAAACAGGACAGCCACACAGAACCCTTTACAAAACCGCGGACTTGTCACTGCTCAACAACCATCGGCCCGTGGCAAACAGGATAAACAGCAAACTGGCCGCAATAAACACCAGGGGGAAACCCTGCGGGTCCCACAAGTCCATGGCGATACCGGTGATAGACGGCCCGGTCAGACTGCCTATACCCCAGAGCACGCCGATAGAGATATTGGCCGTCACCAGTTCCCTGCCACGAAAACGTTGCCCGACAATGGTCAGGACCACCGTGTACAAACCCGCAAACACACCGCCCCAGATAAACAGCAGGATCCAGAGCAGTACGCCGACGCCGATGATATAAGGCAACGATATGGCTCCTGTCAAGGCTATGAGGCCACAGAGTACCAGTATCCAGTAACGGTTGAACCTGTCAGCCAGCCAACCAACCGGATAGGCCAGGGATACGCCTCCCAGGCCCGATACCGTCAGCATGAGCGCGGCCTCTGCTTCACTCAAGCCGCTGCGAATGCCATATACCGGCATTAATGACAACCCGGCGGTCTCCTTCCAGGCAAACAGCAGCACCGCGGCAACCAGGGTAGGCGCCACAAACATGAATGTGGCAATATTGAATGAGGACTCTTCATGGGGCGATAAGTAATGCGAACCCGTCCAGAACAGCGGTATTGCCGCCATGGCAATGAAAAACGCGCCGACGAGAAACGGGGTCCAGCCCTCTATGCCGGTCGCGGGGATGACCAGCGGACCCAACGCCATGGTAGCGGCAATCAAAGCATTATAGATACCCATTAAGCGCCCCCGGCCGGCATCATCGACGATTTCATTAATCCAGGTCTCACTGGTCACCAGCAGGCAGTTGGTGGTTACGCCTATCATCATGCTTAAGGCATACCAGACATAAAGATGGTCGAAGCGCGGATATTGCAGGAGCACACATAAGTCGAGAGCCAGACAAACTAGCAGAAAACGCCGCATGCCCAACTTTTCGACAAACATCGGGATGAACGGGGCGGAAAGTAATACGCCTATAGCGGGCATGGCCGCGTTGAGGCCGATAAAAGTCCGGTCTATGCCGCGCGCTTCCAGGATAAGAGCCAGTAAGGGACGACTTAGGCCCATGGTGAAACCATAGATGGCCACACTGGCAAAAATGGCATACAAAGCCTTAATCCGGATGTTTCTCACAGCAAGGATGACTACAGAACTTTACTTCGGCTTATACGGATGCTTCTCATGCCAGTGTCTGGCGATTTCCACACGCCGGCAGATCCAGACGTCATCATGCTGTTGTACGTAGTCAAGAAAGCGTTCCAACGAAGCCGCCCTGCCCGGTTTACCGATGATACGGCAGTGTAA
>JAAXHV010000585.1:3441-3561 GCA_012270695.1 Gammaproteobacteria bacterium
CTCCCCTTCCCGGTACAAGACGTCAAATACATCCTTGAGGTAGGTGAAAAACTGCTCCCCGGTGTTGAAGCCCTGGGGGGTGGCAAAACGCATGTCATTGGCATCCAGAGTGTACGGCAC
>JAAXHV010000586.1 GCA_012270695.1 Gammaproteobacteria bacterium
GCCACAAAACACCCCGATGCGGTCATTAACACCCTGGCCGAAAAGGTCATGCCGTATATTGCTTAGGCTTGAGGAAACCTGGTCAGGCCAACCGGAGAAGTTCATCCACAGTCAGTTCGACATCTTTCGCGATTTGCCGCAGCAGAATTGGAGAAATATCTCTGCCTTTATGAAATGGGACAGTCGTCGCCCTGCCATCCGGATGACGATATTGCCTGTGTGAACCCCGTCGTCTTTTTTCTTTGAAACCTGCAGATATCAGTAAACGGACCACTTCCTGTGGTTTAAGTACTGGGGCCTTCGACACAGGTCAGAGTACTGCAACCTGTTGTGTGCCGATAAATTCACTTTCCAAATCAGGGGCGCCCTCTTCCAGCAACATAGTAATGACTTCCTGCAAGTTTTTATGCAGCTCATCCAGACTATCACCTTGAGAATGGGCGCCCTTAAAACCTGGCACGTAGCCCACATACAATCCCGTCTCTTTGCAATGCTCGATGACTGCTGTAAAATTCATTTTAATCCCTCGTTCATATCAGGAAGCTTGTGAATACAGTTTCCGATACCCCCACAGGTGCTTGACCACGCCAAAGACATGTTCCACTCGTGCACGGGTCTCGTCCCAGGGCAGTATCGCCTCCATCTCCGCTAAAAACCGCACCTTGCGGGTCGTTTTCTTCTTATGCTCATAGGCCAGGTCCGAAAAACTCGATTGTTTCATGGAGATTCCCCTGATGGTTTACTCTTGCCTATGCTCTCATACTATGGAGACTTGATAAGAGTTTCCTTAATACAAGTATAACATACTACCGCTGCCGCCTTTTATACGTATGCTGAGTTCCCTCGGCAACGGGGTAGCCGCAGCGTTGGCCGCAAGGGTCACGCCCGCAGCGGTGATACTGGAATCCCCCTTTACCTCCATCAGGGAACTGGGGAAACATTATTTTCCCTATCTGCCTGTTTCCTGGATAGCACGGATACATTATCCGGTGGATGAACACATTACCTCATTCAACTGCCCGGTCCTGGTGATCCATAGCCATGAGGATGACATAGTCCCGGTCAGATACGAGCAACGCCTGTTTGAAACTGACAAGTCTTTTTAATCCAGAAGACCGATGTGGTGCGCGTGAAACGGGTTATCGATTAGCGTTTTCCAGCTACCGTCCGGCTGGCGTTTGACCACGTTGCCGTCATACGATGATACGTTGATTTCCTCACCCTCCGACGATGTACCCTTGATTTTCCATTTCAAGGTAAAGAACGCCACATCATCCACCTCGATGAACTGTAACACCTCCACCTTAAGTTTCGGTTTGATCCCCTGGAATTCCTCGATTACCTTGCGAATGTTGTCCAGGCCGGTTACAACCGGCTTGCCGGGCGCCTGTACGAATACGGCATTGTCCGCGTACAAGGACATCGCCTTGTCCAGATCACATTCGTTCATCGCCTCCTGGAATATTTCATCAACCCGGCGCGCGGTCATCGGTACTTCATAGTTGTTTTTTTCACTCATTATTCACCTTCAAATTAAAGTTATTACTTCCACGCCTGCTTCGCAGCCCCTGAGGTATCATCGTCCAGGGACCCAACAGATTTTCCATATAGAAAGTCGGGCGAACGACGATAAAAGGCAGGTCACCCTGTAACAGCCGCGCTTCCATTTTCCGCTTAAGTTCAAACGCCCAGACACCTGTAGGCATTGCCGGCACCCGTGTGCTTGTAATAAAAACCAGTAACTTAATGATGTCATTTGAGCCGTAGATAACGGGGAACCCCATGAAGATGGTATTCCCATCCTCGGCGGGATTGTTGACTCCCTCCCTGAAATACTTTGCCGAGCCCTGACTGGCTTTATTCTGCTCAGTTACAACAACGTTGATTTGAGTGTAGACCATATTCACTATTATCGCTATCACACTGGGTTGCGCCCACGGAAGGGCGGAATGAGCACGCAGGATTTTTGCTGTGCGACCTCCATGGCGCACACCTTGTGCGACTGAGTGAGATATTTTTACCGTGGTTTGGGGAAACCTGGTATGTCGTAGCCCGCCAGTCCCTTGATTTCCGGCGGCTGCCAGGTTCTTCTACTGTGACTGAGACCGGTTTTAACCAAGGCGTCGGCTATGTGTACCGTTAACGGGATGGGGTCTATGACAGGCACGTCCAGTCCGGCATCCAATAGACCTCTGCGCATGGCGACGGCACAGCCCAGAAAACCGGTACAGCCGAGGATTAATGCGTCAGCGCCGTCTTGCCGTACGGAACGTATTGCTTTTTCTGTCAGGGCGTCGTTGAGTTTTGCCGGATCATGGCCGATTTCCAATACGGGTATGTCAACGGCCTGGAAGGAAACATACAAAGCGCTGATTCCGTATTTCAACGCCATGTTATCAATCATGGGACGCAGGCGGTCCAATACCGTAATAAAACCAAAACTGTGAGCGAGCAAACCGGCCATATACATCGCGGTCTGGCAAGGGCCAAGCACGGGAATGGACACGACCTCACGACAGGCGTCCAGTCCCGGGTCGCCCATGCAATCAATCACGATGGCGTGTGCGCCGTCCCGCTCTGCTTCCATGGCCTTTTTAATCGTATCGGGTATGCTCAGGGCTTCATCGAATTCGGACTCGATTGACGCGGGGCCCCTATCCAGGAGGGAATGTCTCACCTGGAGGTCCGGACGCTCCAATTCCCTGACATCGTCCAGTTGTCGGATGCCTTTTGTGATGATGGGGGTAACTAATTGAACAATTGTTTTCATGAGACGGTACTCAGGCTACCAGTTCAAATCGATACTCACGCCATACGTAGCGGGCAGGGCGTAGTTTTCACCGAAGCCGACTGTTGACGTCAGCACCTGGGTGCGATACACCTCATCGGTAATGTTTTTACCCCACAAATGAATGCCCCAACTTCCACTGGCGGAGGTGATGCCTGCCCGCGCATTCGTTATCCAATATCCGTCTTCCAGAGTCTCCTGCGGCTGGTTGACAATATCGTAGGAGACGTCATCCTTGTAGGATGTATCCAGCATGATGTCGGCCAGCAGGCCCGGGGCAAGCTGCCATTGGTATTTAAAACCGGCATTAAAATTCACGCCAGGGGAGTTTGGCAGATCGCTTCCTTCAGCCACGTTGGGAACGAATGAATCCGTTATCTCGGTGTCAAGCAAACCCACTCCCAGGCGTATATCCAAGCCAGCCGTGACCCGCCACAGCAAATCAAATTCCGCGCCGTAGACCTCGGCGTCACCGGCGTTGGTGATGCCGAATAACGGGCCGATACCAGCCGGACCTTGAAATATCGGGCCGTA
>JAAXHV010000587.1 GCA_012270695.1 Gammaproteobacteria bacterium
ATGCCGAACAGGTGCGGGTCATCCGAGTTGATCGATACCATCACCCCCGCTTCCATAAGCCGGCGCAGCGGGTGCGCGCCGATTGACGGTACTGAACTGGTCAGCAGGTTGCTGGTAGGACAGAGTTCGAGCAATACGTTATTCCGTTTGACAACATCCACTACCTCAGGGTCGCGCAGAATATATATCCCGTGACCGATCCGCTCCGCGCCCAGTTCCTCAACGGCCATGCGGACGTGCTGCGGCGCCTCCGGCACATTTTCTTCCCCCGAATGCAGGGTGACGTGCAGCCCCGCCTGTTTCGCCTTTTTCATCAGCGGCGCAAAGCGCCGGAGCCCGAAGCCGATGTCCATGTCGGCCATGTCGATGCCGACAAAGGACTCCCTGTTGTTGATGATGAAATCGGTAGTGCGGGCCGCGTCCTCTGGCGACAGGATCTTTTGCACGATGCCGATGAGACCGACGGCGATGTCCAGACCTTTTGCCCGCGCAATACCCCTGACAATGGCCTCGTGGATCTTTTCAAAGCTCAGACGGGGATTGGCGGCGCGGATAAAGTCCGGCGAGTAACGCAGTTCCAGGATCCGGATATTCTGCTCCACGCCGTATTCGCAGGCCTCGTAAGTCAACCGTTCAATCGTTTCCTCCGATCCCCACAACTTCTGGATATTGGCGAATTTTTTCAGCGCACGTTCCAGGTTGTCCACCGGTTCGGTAATAAGCCACTCGCGTCTGAAGGTTTCCGGGTCTTCTGGGACATCCAGACCCAGGATTCGCCCAATCTCCCTGGCAGTGTGCACACGGAAACAGGCTTCCAGGTGGCAATGGAGCTCCACTTTCGGGATATTCCTGCTGTTCACCCTGCCATTATAACAGGCTGTGTCTGATACTCCTGTTGAAACTCCTTACGTCTCCAATACAATATTGTACGATTTGAATTCACCGTATTGCAGCGGCTCCCGCTAAATGCCGGGGTCAGAGTAAAAACCCATCGGAATGTGCGCTTTTATCATATATCTCATGGGTTTTTACTCTGACCCCATCTATCTGACCGAAGTTAGCGGGAACTGCTGACCGTATTGTTGGATACTTGACAGTTGGAGGTTGTGTCGACTTGCTGAGTGATTTTCTGAAGATGTCCGACGGTCAGCGCTTGCGTGCTGATGTCTGTATAGTTGGCGCAGGCCCTGCCGGTATCACCCTCGCGCGAAAACTGGCAAAACACGG
>JAAXHV010000588.1 GCA_012270695.1 Gammaproteobacteria bacterium
GCGCCTACGATAATAACCGGATCGTGACTGAAGGAACGGGTTTTGTGGTTAACGAGGAAGGCCATGTACTCACCAATGCTCATCTTATAGAACAGGCAGATCAACTAACCGTTTTGTCCCTGAAAACCGGTGCTGAAATCCTGTCACAACAAATCTCCGTCAATGAGGATATGAATCTGGCCCTGTTGCATGTCCGGGGTTTGGGCTTGCCACCGTTAACTCTCTCTGAACAGGGGGCAGACGTAGGCAGGGCCGTGCAAACACTGAGGTATGCGACGGATGAGACCGTACAGTTGTCTCAAGGAACCATTGGTGCCTATCAGGATATCCCGGGCATTACAACAGATGATCCAACGGTACACATGCTACAGCATAACGCCATGATAACTTCCAGGGAGTTTGGAATGCCTCTGTTTAATGAATGTGGGCAGGTTGTCGCCATGAACACGCCCGAGCCGGAAGCGGGTCATTGGTTAACCGGGCGGACTACCGAACCTGAGGGAAAAGTTCTTGCTTTGCGCAGCAGCGATATAATACTTGCATTAAAGGATAAAGAAATTATCCATACCGTTGTCACGGAGGTTTGTCTGAGTGCAGTAGAGCGCGCACAACGAACGGCCAAGCAACAACAAAAGGCGGCCACGGCAGCCGTAGCGGCAAAGCAGGAAGCCGAAAAAGCCCAACAGCAGGCAGAAGCTGCAAAAACGGCTGCTGAAACTGCAAAAGTAGCCGCAGAAGAAGATGCCGCCATGAAAAAACTGGCGGCCGAGGCCGCCGAGGCTGCTCGTCTGGCAGCCGAAGAAACCGCCAGGCTTAAACAGGAAGAAGCGGAGAGACTGCAACGGGAACAGGCAAAAAAAGAACAACAACTGCTGTGGGCCATCGCAACGGGAACGATATTGATACTTTTGGCGCTTCTCGGCTGGTTCATATCGGCGCGTTTAAAAAGGAAAAAGTTACAATCCGCCGCTGCCCGCTTGAGCACAGCGGAACAGGAGGCAGAAGAAGCCAGGCAAGTAGCCGCGAAGGCGCTGAAACCGGCGCCTTTCAAATGTATATTGGAAGGTCAGGATAACGCCGGTAAACAGTTTACGTTAAGTATCCCGGCATTGGCGTTAGGTGATCCTGCCGGCGTGGTCCTTGGA
This sequence comes from Gammaproteobacteria bacterium, assembly GCA_012270695.1. GTDB lineage: Bacteria > Pseudomonadota > Gammaproteobacteria > Eutrophobiales > Eutrophobiaceae > JAAXHV01. The sequence continues at coordinate 1,146 of JAAXHV010000588.1, forward strand.
AGAAGTCCGGCAGATTCAGAATTCATTATTGACCACGATGAAATCTCCCGCGAACACACACGCCTGACGTATACCAATGGCAGACTCTATGCAGAAGACCTCGATACACTGAACGGAACGACGGTGAACGGCTATCTGCTGGAATCACGGGAAAAAGTACTGTTGCAAGATAAGGATCGATTGCAGATGGGGCCGCTCATCTTAACCGTACGCCTGGTATAGGGCAAAACCATACTATGGTAGAGCAACAACACCGTCTGGC
>JAAXHV010000589.1 GCA_012270695.1 Gammaproteobacteria bacterium
ATTTCCACCTCAGTGGGATCCAGTTTGGCGGTCTCCTGGTAATAAAGAATATGTACTACTGGATTACTGCTCACGCGGGAATGGCAGGTCATCGATGAATTTATACAGATCAGGCTCTGTGATCTCTGTGCACTCTGTGGTAAAAAAATGAGGTAACAATTATGGAAATTCACGAATATCAGGCAAAAGAAATACTGACGGATTTCGGTGTGCCGATCCCCCGGGGTGGATTGGCGTACAGCCCGGAGCAGGCGGTGTATCGTTCCCATGAAATCGGCGGCGACGCCTGGGTGGTCAAGGCGCAGATCCATTCGGGCGGACGCGGGAAGGCCGGTGGGATAAAGTTCTGCAGGGATGACGACGAGATCTGGAAAGCGGCGGATGAATTGCTGGGGCGAAGGCTGATCACCGAGCAGACCGGTAGCGGCGGCAAGATCATTCACAGGTTATACGTTGAGGAAGCCAGCGAAATTGCCAATGAGTATTACGTCGGGTTTGTCCTGGACCGGCAGAAAGAAAGGATCTCCATCGTTGCCTCCTTGGAGGGCGGTATGGAGATCGAGGAGATAGCCAGGGAGAGAGCGAAATCAATCATCCGCGTGACCGTTGAACCGGCGGTGGGAATGCAACCTTTCCAGGCCAGGGAAATTGCCTTCAAGCTGGGTATCGACAAGTCCCTGATCAGCCAGGCCATCACTGCGCTGTTGGGCTGCTACCGGGCATTTCGCGACCTGGATGCCACCATGGTGGAAATCAATCCGCTGGTTGTTACCAGGGACAATCACCTGCTGGCGCTGGATGCAAAAATGGGATTTGATGACAATGCCTTGTTCCGCCGCCCGAACATTTCCGAGTTGCGGGACAAGTCACAGGAAGACCCCCGGGAGATGAAGGCAGCGGACCGCGGCCTCAGTTACGTGGGCCTGGAGGGAAATATCGGTTGTATCATCAACGGCGCCGGTCTGGCGATGGCTACCATGGATATGATCAAGCACGCCGGCGGCGAACCGGCCAACTTCCTGGATATAGGTGGCGGGGCTTCGCCGGAGCGCGTGGCAAAGGCCATTAACCTGATCCTGGGAGATAAGAACGTCAGGACAGTATTGGTAAATATCTTTGCCGGGATCAACCGCTGTGACTGGGTTGCCGAGGGGATAGTTCAGGCTGTGAGCAAGATTGATCTGAAATTGCCCTTCATAGTCAGGCTATCGGGCACCAACGTGGAAGAAGGCAGGGAAATACTGAAGAACAGCGAGTTGCCGATCTTCATGGCGGATACCTTGCATGAGGCGGCGGATAAGGCGGTTGCCGCCTGGCAGGACTACGAGAACAACCGGGGCTGACTGTCATGTCGATTTTAATAGACAAAAATACAAAAGTCATAGTTCAGGGCTTTACCGGCCAGATCGGCACTTTCCATTCCCGGGACATGATCAGCTACGGAACCGATATTGTGGGAGGCGTCACCCCGGGCAAAGGCGGGACACGGCACCTGGGGCGCCCCGTTTTTGATACGGTCAAAGAAGCAGTGGCCGAAACCGGCGCCGACAGCAGTATCATTTTTATCCCGCCGCCATTTGCCGCCGACGGCATTATGGAAGCCGCGGACGCCGGTATCAAGTACTGTGTCTGTATCACCGACGGGATACCTGCTCATGACATGATCCGGGTCAAACGCTATATGCGGCGCTACCGGGTGGAAGACAAAATGCTGTTAACCGGACCCAACTGTGCCGGTACAATCAGTCCCGGCAAAGCGATGCTGGGCATCATGCCGGGCCATATCTATGTGCCGGGCAAAGTGGGTGTCATAGGTCGTTCCGGCACCCTGGGATACGAGGCGGCCTCGCAGATGAAAGCCATGGGAATCGGTGTATCCACCAGTGTCGGTATTGGTGGTGATGCCATCAACGGCAGTTCCTTCAAGGATCATCTGTTGCGGTTTGAAGAGGACCCGGAGACCGATGCCGTGGTGATGATAGGTGAAATTGGCGGACCACAGGAAGCGGAAGCCGCTGAATTCTACCGGGATAACATGAAAAAGCCGGTGATAGGATACATCGCCGGCCTGACTGCGCCCAAGGGCAAACGTATGGGACATGCCGGAGCCATTATTTCCGCGTTCGGTGAGAGTGCCGCGGAAAAAGTGGAAATCCTGCAGGAGTGCGGCGTGACCATCGTGCCCAGGCCATCCGAGTTCGGGACTACGGTTAAGGCAGTTCTGGATTCACTATAACTCCACTATCAACGTAGGA
>JAAXHV010000590.1 GCA_012270695.1 Gammaproteobacteria bacterium
CTGTTGCAGCGACCGGTGAAAGTGGTCTGGACCCGTGAGGATGATCTCCGCAGCGGGCACCTCAAACCCATGACGGCCCACTTCCTGCGTGCCGGCATCGACGCTCATGGCAAGATCTCCGCGTGGCAGCATCGCGTGGCCAGTGATGAAGCCATCAAACTGCTGGACCGGCCCAGTTATGAGGCATTCGGCAAAGTGCCCGTCACCTCCATGCTGGGTTCTTCGCACCGGGGCATGGATGGTTCCATCGGCGACGCTTACGACCTGCCTGACCGGCTGGTAGAGCACATTCTCGTGGATACGGGCATGCGCCTTTATCCCGTGCGCGGTGTGGGCGCGACACCGAATAACCTGGCCATCGAATCCTTTCTGGATGAAATAGCCGCGCAGCGAAACATCGACCCCGTTGACCTGCGTTTGCGACTCCTGCATAAGTCCGCACGGGGCAGGCGCATAATTGAGACCGTTGCCGGGATGGCCGACTGGACACGCGCACGCACGGGCCGTGCGTCAGGCATTGCTTACACCCACTATGTGGATACTGTCGCCGCGGCCATAGCTGAGATTTCCTATGACCAGAAGCTGGAAAAAATCATTGTCCACAGCGTCTGGATTGCTGCCGACGTCGGCCTGGCTATCCAGCCCGACAACGTCAAGGCGCAACTGGAAGGTGGCATGATCCACGGCCTGGGTTATGCCCTGTCGGAACGCGTCACCATCAAAAACGGCTTGATACAACAACGCAATTTCCACGATTATTCCGTAATGCGGATGGCTGATGCGCCGAATATTTACGTAGAACTGCTACACAGCGACAGGGTGCCGACCGGCGTGGGCGAAACCGGCTCCATCCTGGCGCCGGCGGCCGTGGCCAATGCCTTCGCCGTATTGACCGGCAAGCGCTTGCGCCATATTCCGTTCACTGCGGACCGGATCCGGGAAGTATTAAACAGCTGAGGGCGACACTGATCCAATATTTTAACCACTGAGAACACTGAGTTTTTTTAAGGAACCATCTGATTAAGTCAGAGGTTCCTGCAGGACAGGGATGTGCCGTCTGACAAGTCTTGGATGGACTTGCTCAAAGCTTCTTTAATATAATGTTTTCGACAGATTATAGTGGTTCATTTGTTTTTCCTTTGTGCACTCTGTGATCTCTGTGCTTACATTATTATCTTCAGGGAGTACCTATGACTGATAAACAAGCCGTGACATTATCCGTAAATGGCGACCGGTATGATGTACTCGCTGAGCCGCGCCAGACCCTGCTCCAGGTACTGCGCGAACAACTCTCCCTGACCGGGACAAAATGCGGTTGCAACAACGGTGTATGCGGCAGTTGTACGATATTGATAGACGACCTGCCAATGCGCGCCTGCCTGACCCTGGCAGTAGCGGCAACGGACCGGGAGATCACCACCATCGAAGGACTGGAAACAGACGGTGAACTGCATCCCGTACAACAGGCCTTTATCGAATACCAGGGCATACAATGCGGCTTCTGTACCCCCGGGATGGTCATCGCTGCAAAAGCATTGCTCGACAGGAACCCGGACCCGACACTGGATGAGATACGCGACGAGTTAAGCGGCAACCTGTGTCGCTGTACCGGTTATGTAAAAATTGCCGATGCAGTATTATCCCTGACCGGTGGAGGGACGGGACGGAATACGGGAACGGAATGCAATTCCATTCCCTTAGGTGAAGGACCAGGACGGAACGCGGGGACGGAATTCAATTCCGTCCCCTTGAGTGAAGGAGGCCAGGCATGAGCGTAAACTTAGGGGATAACCAGCAGATTAACCCTGTTATCGGGGCCTCCGTCCCGCGCATCGAAGGACCGGAAAAAGCGACCGGAAGGGCCATCTACACCGATGACATCACCCGTCCCGGCATGTTGCACGCAGCCTTGCTCGGCAGCCATTACGCCCATGCCAGGATCCTGTCCGTTGACACTTCCCGAGCCAAAGCGCTGCCCGGCGTCAAGGCGGTCCTGGCGGGAACGGACCTACCGCACAACTACATCGGCATGTTTATCAAGGATCAGCTCCCTCTGGCCCGGGATAAGGTCCGCTACAGCGGTGAACCGGTCGCGGCCGTGGCCGCAGTCGACCTGATGACGGCGCGGCAGGCCCTGCGGCTTATCGAGGTAGAATACGAAGAACTCGCGCCCGTAACGGATATGGAAGAGGCGCTGAAACCGGGCACGCCGGTCATCCATGAACAGCGCGACGAATACCCCACCATGTATGAGCTCCCAGAGGAACCGAACGCCATCTGTTTCACCGAGTTCATGGAAGGCAACCCCAGCGCTGCCTGGGGCGAATGCGACGTTATCGTAGAAGACGAATATCTGGTGCCGGCCCAGTATCATGCCTACATGGAACCCAGTTCGACCGTTGCGGAAGTGGACGGCAACGGCAAGGTCACGCTGTGGACATCCACCCAGGGTGTTGCCCGGTCACAGATGTACACCGCCCTGGCGTTGGGATTGCCCATGTCGAAAGTACGGGTCATTGCCCCGCGCATAGGCGGCGGTTTCGGCGGCAAGTGTGAGTTTACCAACCAGCCCATCACCGCGCTGCTGGCGCGGGCAACAGGCCGGCCGGTCAAGCTGACCTT
>JAAXHV010000591.1 GCA_012270695.1 Gammaproteobacteria bacterium
CGCACAACGGAGTAGGAATAGTGGTAATAACCGCCACCGTTGGCGCAGGATCCCATGGAGATGACCCACTTGGGATCCGGCATCTGGTCATAGACCCTGCGCAGAGCCGGCGCCATCTTATTGACCAGGGTTCCCGCAACGATCATGACATCGGACTGCCTGGGGCTGGGACGAAATATCACGCCAAAGCGATCCAGGTCATAACGCGCAGCGCCGGCGTGCATCATCTCGACCGCGCAACAGGCAAGGCCAAACGTCATCGGCCACAAGGAGCCCGTACGCGCCCAGTTCACCAGGTTATCCAGCGTGGTGGTAACGATACCCTGGTGGTGAATTTGTTCTTCGGGCTTCATTTCGCTACTCCCATTCCAGCGCGCCCTTACGCCACTCGTAGATGAAGCCGATGACCAGGACCGCCAGGAACAGCATCATGGCCCAGAAACCGACCATCCCCACATCGCGCAAGGCAACCGCCCAGGGAAAGAAAAAGGCGATTTCCAGGTCAAAAATGATAAACAGGATGGCAATCAGGTAATAACGCACGTCGAATTGTATCCTGGCATCCTCGAAAGCATCAAAACCACATTCATAAGGAGACTGCTTGGCGCTGTCCGGACGATTCGGTCCTAGGAAATAACCGAGGACGAACAAAACGCCCCCCAGACCGAGACCGACGACCAGAAAGATCAATATTGGCAGGTAATTTTCCAGCATGGCGTAATTATACCCGCATCACGCGCAGAAAAAAATGATCTTCAGCCCCTGAAAGGATCAATCACGCGCAGGCCGTCATAATCCTGTTCGCTGCTCATGTCTTCGGAGTAGACGGCATCGCAGCTGCAGGCGCGCGCCGCCGCCAGGATGGCGCTGTCCCAGTAGGACAGGCCGAAGCGTTCGCGGATTGCGAACGCGCCGCGCATCACGTCGCTCGTTATCGGTTGCACACGAAATCGCTGCAGGGACTCCACAAAATCCACGGTCTCGCGGTGCGTGAGCGCGCCTGCTCGCGCAGCGCGGGTTGCCTGAATGTAGAATTCCTGCAGGACTTGCACGGATAAAGCAAGCTCCCGCTGCGTAAGCAGGTCGATGGCGCGCTGTCGCTTGCCTGCGTCCTCGGCCACGCCGCTGACGGCATAAATCAGGACGTTGGTGTCAAGGAAGCGCATCGCGCTCATACAACACGCTGCGCGCAAGATTGTCGGCCATCCGCAATCCCGCGCCGCGGGAGCGGATATCTTCCAGCGTCCTGTCCTGGAGTTGCCGCAGCCGGTCGAATTCAGTCCCGGTAGCCTGCCCCCAAACCAATGCCGTGAGATATTCGCGCACGAGAGCCGAGACCGAGGTCCCGATTTCCGCCGCCTTGACGCGGGAGAGCCGGTACGTTTCGTCGTCTAAAGATACAGTGATATTTCTCATTGACACAGTTTCACAGTTATTGTGAATCACAGTCTGGATCAAGTCCTGGTCAATGTCAAATAAAACTTCAACAAAACCACGCGGCTCTCTCGACCGGAAGCCCCGTCCGATGTTCCCGGTTCTCTAAGCCCATGCGTACCGGTCAGGCCGGGATTCTGAAGCAGGCAATATCAAAAGTTCATTGTAA
>JAAXHV010000592.1 GCA_012270695.1 Gammaproteobacteria bacterium
GACCTTTTCCCTGTTTCCCGAATCAGCTTTGCCGCCTGAGCGGTTTCGGGTTGAGCCGGCCGGAGTCGACCAACGCCAGTAAGTCTCGTTTCATGACCTTGCCCCCCGGGGTCAACGGCATGTCCTCTACCTCAGCGAAGTACTCGGGCATGTCATATTTTGACAATCCTTCCGTGTTCAGGTGTCTGAGGATCTGCCCCGGGTCAGGGCTGGCGCCATCGGCCGGCACAATCACCAGGCATACTCTTTCCCCCAGACGCGCATCGGCAAGCGGGATGGCAGCAGCTTTTTCCACAGCAGGATGGCGGACGGCAAGCTGCTCTATCCGGGCCGGGTAAACGTTATGGCCACCGCGAATGATCACGTCCTTGATGCGGCCTGTGATATGCAGGTAACCGTCCTCGTCCAGGCTACCGATGTCACCGGTCAGAAACCAGCCGTCAGAATTGAATGAACTGGCGCTTGCAGTTTCATCATCAAAATACCCCAGCATCAGGCTGGCTCCTTTGCCGCCGATCTGGCCAATTTCGCCAACGGCTGCTTCAAAGTCCGGATTATCCAAAGACCAGATTTTTATCTCATAACCGGGACAGGCCCGTCCCGCCGTCCCGATAATTCGCTGCGGCTCGTCACCAGGCAAGGTGTAATTATGTGAATGCGCTTCCGTCATGCCATATCCCGTCTGCGGCTTGATGCCATACTCTATTAACTCCGCTACCACGTTGGTGGGCGCCTGTGCGCCGGAAATCCGAAACCCCGTGATGTTTTCGGGAACCCTTGCGCCGGGCTTTCGCAATTCCCTCAGCAGGTCAACGGCGTGGGCCGGCACCCCATAGATGAACGTCGCTTTGGCCCTGAGCAACTCATCCACGAGCGATTCACCGGGAGAACGATGACTCAGCACGATTTCAGCGCCGGCATACAGCGCAGTTACCATGGCGCCGAAACCCAGGTTGTGACTCAGCGGGCTCAGGGTATAAATGACCGACGTGGCGTCAAAATGCCAGTCCGCTGCCATGGCGCGGGAGTTGGCCAGCAAGGTATTGTCACTGTGCATGACGCCCTTGGGTTCGCCGGTAGTGCCGGACGTAAGCGCAAGATAGACAACGCTATCGGGGTCCGGGTCAGCCTGCCCTGCTGTATCCCCACGGGTGCGCGTTCCAGGAAGATGATCAAAAGGAGGAGCGCCGGCATCTTCCTCGCCAAATGCTTGCAAGCCATAGTATTCAGGAGCAAGCGCCAGGCGCGCCAGTTCAGCTTTGATGTTGCGCCTGTCGGCGCCTGCGCCATAGCCTTTTTCAGTAACCAGCGCGGCGATGCGAAAACGCTCCAGCAGCTTCATGACTTCCACAACCGTGTGGTTACGATGAAATGATGGGCAACAGACGTAACGGTTTCTTGAGCAGGCCAGCAGGGTCACCACAGTTTCCAGCCGATTTGGCAACCAGACCGCCAGCCGTTGACCGGGTTCGATACCGTTTTCAGCCAAGTCCCTCGCCAGGCATTCAGCCGCTTCAACAAGCTGCCGGTAGGCCAACCGGCGATAACGATCGCGCACGGCAAAGCGCTCCGGCGTGCGTTCGGCATGAGCCTGCACGATTTGAAAAATGGTCTTATCCTGCCAGAAACCCGAGGCACGGTATTGACGCCGTTGCGCTGTGCTGTGTGTTGTGATTTTTGCGTTATCCATTTTTCCGTTATTATTCTGTCGTTCATATTTCAACGGATCAAGCGACTTGGAACTTAAAACCCATAACAGGTACGGTTACTCCCCTATCAGCGAACGAGCGGATTATGACTGGCCCGGCGGCAAGCGCCTGGCCGTCTATTTCGCCCTGAATATCGAGCATTTCAGTTTCGGCGAGGGCCTGGGCCATACCCCGACCCACCCGGGCACTCCACCGGACGTACGCAATTATTCCTGGCGGGATTACGGCTTACGGGTGGGCATCTGGCGCATTTTCGACCTGTTTGACGAACTTGAACTACCTGCCTGTCACCTGATGAACGTGGCCGTCTACGACTACGCGCCACAGATCCCCGCCCGCATCCGCGCCCGCAAAGACGAGTTCATCGGCCACGGCCGTACCAATTCCGAAGAACAGGGGGGCTGTTCGGAGTATGAAGAACGCCGACTTATCGGGGAAACCACCGAAACCTTTCGCCGGCACGAGGGACAGGCGCCCGGCGGCTGGATGGGCCCCTGGATTTCCGAGAGCCCGCGCACGCCCGACCTGCTGAAGGATGCCGGTTATCGTTATCTGCTGGACTGGTGCGCGGACGACCAGCCTTTCTGGATGACCACCCGGTCGGGGCCGATACTTTCGATACCCTACCATATTGAAATCAACGATTCCCCGGCGCAGTTGACGCGCCGTCATACCGCGGACGATTTCACCCGCATGGTCACCGCACATTTCGACGAACAACTGCGCCAGAGCGGCAAACAACCCCTGGTATTCAGCCTGGCCTTACACACGTTCGTCTCAGGTCAGCCTTACCGACTCGCCGGCTTGCGGGATATCCTGTCACACATCGTCAATCACCCTGATTCAGACAAAGTCTGGTTTACCCGCCCTGGCTCTGTTTACGACCATATCGTTACGCTGCCGGAAGGAGTCGTACCATGACCTCCACGGCCGATTGTGACGTGCTGGTTATCGGCGCCGGCAACGCTGCATTCGCGACGGCTCATGCCGCTCGGGAGCGTGGCGCAGACGTGGTGATGCTGGAATGCTCCCCGGAAGACGAGGCCGGGGGCAACAGCCGCTTTACCGCCGGTGCCATACGGGTCGTCTACGACGGTGTGGAAGACCTGAAGGCGTTCATGCCCGATCTCAGCGAAGAGGAGCTGGCGATTACGGATTTTGGCAGTTATACCGAAGATCAGTTTTTTGACGACATGGGCCGGATTTGCGATTACCACAGCGACCCCGACCTGTGTGAGTTGCTGGTGCGTAACAGCCGCGCCACGTTGTTATGGATGCGCTCCAAAGGCATCCGCTTCACGCCCATTTACGGCCGCCAGGCTTTCAAGGTTGACGGAAAATTCAAGTTCTGGGGCGGCTTGACGGTGGAAGCCTGGGGCGGTGGCCCCGGGCTGATCGAGGCCTGGACAACGGCGGCAAAACGAGCAGGCATTGAAATTCGCTATGACACACGGGCGCTGGAGCTGTTACAGGAAGACGGACGTGTAACAGGCGTGCGCATGCGCCACCAGGGGAAAACAACGACACTGCAAGCCCACTGCACCGTGATTGCCAGCGGCGGCTTCGAAGCCAATTGCGAATGGCGCAGCCGTTATCTTGGCCCCGGTTGGGACCTGGCCAAGGTCAGGGGCAGCCGTTACAATACAGGAGACGGCATACGCATGGCCCTGGCTATCGGCGCTTCCCCGGCCGGCAACTGGTCCGGTTGTCACGCGGTGGGCTGGGACAGGAACGCGCCGGAATTTGGCGATCTTGCCGTGGGCGATGCATTCCAGAAACACAGCTACCCGTTTGGCATCATGATCAACGCCCGCGGGGAACGCTTCGTCGATGAAGGCGCGGATTTCCGCAACTATACCTATGCAAAATACGGGCGCGTCATCCTGGAGCAACCCGGCAACTTTGCCTACCAGATATTTGACGGCAAAGTCCTGCACCTGTTGCGGGATGAATACCGCATCAAACAGGTCACCAAAGCGGTTGCCGACACGTTGGAGGGTCTGGTACGGCAACTCGACGGCGTGGACGCGGATCGCGCCCTGGCCCATATTGAGGAATATAACGCGGCAGTGCAAACTACGGTTCTCTTCAACCCCAACATCAAGGACGGCCGCGGGACCACCGGCCTTGCTATCCCGAAAACCCACTGGGCCAATACCATCGATACCCCGCCGTTCCATGCCTACGGCGTCACCTGCGGCGTGACTTTCACGTTCGGCGGCCTGCGTATCGACACCGACGCCAGGGTGCTGAATACGGATTACCGGCCAATACCCGGATTGTACGCAGCCGGTGAACTGGTTGGCGGTCTGTTCTATTTCAATTATCCCGGCGGGACCGGGCTGATGTCCGGGTCGGTATTTGGTAA
>JAAXHV010000593.1 GCA_012270695.1 Gammaproteobacteria bacterium
GCCTCACCGTCGACAAAGCCGGCCACGATTAGCTTCAAGCGATGTGCGGCGACATCGGCTACGAAGAGCTGGACGACATCGCCACCCTGCCCGCCCGCCTGCCCATGCTGTACCGCGCCCTTACCACCTGACGGGGACGTTTATGAATCCATGCCTCCCCGGCAGTGTATCGATTTGAAATCAGGAGCCCGTTGTGAACTCGGCCGTGCAGTATGTGGTGCATCTTGACACCTTGTGCAGCCAGTCCGTATAGTGCCGCCCGCCTGATAAGCCAGCTTGATTTATACCCTCCGACATCTCTCTTAATCCAAAACCATGCTCAATCGTATACGGGTGGCCCGTGCCCGTTCAGGAGCATTGTATGCCACTCAGCTCAAACCACGAGAAGTGGCCGGTAGATGTTGTTGGCTGTGCGGTAACGATGATGCGCATTGCCACTGCAAAATGGAAAATCGGCTACAAGCAATCGGGGGAGCGTAAAGGCGTAGAGGTGGTGCAGTCGATAAGGCATGTACTAAAAGGGCTAATGCAGGAGGAACGTAAAGCGACTGCTTGCCAGGGAGCGGTAGTGCGGTGGCGTGATTAACGATTTGGAGTCAATATGTCTTTGGGAATAGTCATCAAAGGCCCAGAGGGTATGGTGCTAGCGGCGGACACTCGAATAACTCTTACAGCACAGCAACAAGGGTCGTATCCGTTAAATGTCAATTTTGACAACACGACTAAGTTTCTTACATTCGACAAACCCCACAATTGCGTTGCCGCCGTGACATACGGTGATGCTGTAATTGGCAACAGAACCGCTCACAGCTTTGTCCCTGAATTGGAACTTGAACTGAAGGATAGCCGAGATACTGTCCGTAATTATGCGAAACGGATAAGCAATTTTTTCCAGGCACGCTGGAAGGAGGCGGGAATGCCTGAAGAGCCGCCGTCCGGCGGCATGACGTTTATTGTAGGTGGGTATGACGAGGATGCGCCGTATGGTGAGGTTTTTCTT
>JAAXHV010000594.1 GCA_012270695.1 Gammaproteobacteria bacterium
TTCCCCTGCTGGGGCATGCTGGAAAAGATCGCTCCAAGCCTGTGCGCGGGGATGCCGGTGGTGGTGAAACCGGCGACCGTTTCCTCGTACCTGACCGAGAAAATGGCGCGGGAAATCGTACAATCCGGGCTGCTGCCGGAAGGCGCGTTCCAGTTGATCTGCGGCAGCACGGGCGACCTGTTCGACCACCTGATGGAACAGGACGTGGTCACCTTTACCGGGTCGGCAGGCACGGGCAGGAAACTGAAATCCCATGCCAATGTCGTTGCCGGTTCCATCCCGTTCAACATGGAGGCCGATTCCCTGAATCTTTCGATTCTGGGTGAGACGGTTGAGCCGGATTCTGCCGAGTTCGACCTGTTCGTCAGGGAAGTAGCCCGGGAAATGACGGTCAAGGCCGGGCAGAAATGCACCGCCATCAGGCGCGCCATCGTGCCCGCCGGCAGGGTTGAGGCCGTTGTTACGGCCCTTAAACAAAGACTGGACAGGTTCCCCCTGGGTGACCCTTCTGTTGACGGCGTCAAAATGGGGCCCCTGGTGGGACGCGCCCAGATGGAGGACGTATGGGAAAACGTGGACCGGTTGGTGCATTCCTGTGAAATCCTCTACGGCGGGGCCAGGGAATTCGAAATTCGCGGAGGAGACAGGGACAAGGGAGCGTTCTTTCCCGCTACTCTGTTGTATTGCGGCCAACCGGAAGCTGCTGCGGAACCCCACGAAATCGAAGCATTCGGCCCGGTCTGTACGGTCATGCCTTACCAGGACCTGGATGAAGCCATCCTGCTGGCGAAAAAAGGCAGGGGCAGCCTGGTGGGCTCGGTATTCACCGGCGATGATGCGGAGGCGCGGCACATTGTGCTGAATACGGCCGCCTGGCATGGCCGCCTGCTGGTCATTAACCGAGACTGTGCAGGGGAATCCACCGGCCACGGTTCACCCTTGCCGGCGCTGGTACACGGCGGACCCGGACGGGCCGGCGGCGGGGAAGAGCTCGGAGGCGCCAGGGCCGTCAAGCACTATATGCAGCGCAGCGCGTTGCAGGGTTCACCCACCACGCTGATGCGCCTGACAGGCGAGTACCACCAGGGCGCAGCGTCGCTGACCGACAAAGTACACCCGTTCCGCAAGTACTTCGAGGAACTGCAAATCGGCGAGACCCACCACAGTTACCGGCGCACCGTCACCGAGGCGGATATCGTCAACTTCGGTTGCCTGACCGGCGATCACTTCTACGCCCATTTTGATGAGCTTGCCGCGGCAGATTCCCTGTTCGGGAAGCGCGTGGCCCATGGCTATTTCCTGATCTCCGCGGCTGCCGGCATGTTCGTGGACCCGGCCCCCGGGCCGGTGCTCGCTAACTACGGCCTGGAAAACCTGCGTTTCATCGAACCCGTGGGCATCGGCGACACCATCCGGGTAAAGATCGTGGTCAAACAGAAGATCAGGAAAGACCGACGCCCCGCTGATACCCGCGCAACCGGAGTAGTGAGATGGGCGGTGGAGATTATCAACCAGGACGACAAGACCGTAGCGTTATACGACGTCATGACCCTGGTGGAACGCCGGGATGACTGACCTGACCGGGGACGAGCTTGCCCGCGCCTGCGTCGATGCCATGTACGCCAGCGATACGGCCTCGCAAAACATCGGCATTACCGTTGACGAGGTGCGCGAAGGCTTTGCCCGTCTCAATTTGCCCATAAAGACCGACATGCTGAATGGCCACGGCATCTGCCATGGCGGCTTCATCTTCACCCTGGCAGACACGGCCTTTGCCTGCGCCTGCAACACCCGCAACGACGTGAACCTGGCGCAGAAGTGCAGTATCGAGTACAGGCGGCCGGGCAAGGCCGGCGACCGGCTGACGGCGACCGCCGAACAACTGTCCCAGGAGGGTCGCTACGGCCGCTACCAAGTCAGGGTCACCGACCAGGACGACAACCTCATCGCATTGTTCGAGGGACACTCGTGCCGGGTGAGGGGAAAATTGCTTGATAATTAATTAAGGAAGCACTGACAAGTCCTGGACGGACTTGATGAAAGCTTCTCTAAGTATTCGGCCGGGGACGGGCTTAACATACGTCCCCGGTTTGTATACATCTCACGGCATCAAAACCGGTACATGCTGACGACCAAACCGACGATATACGTTGAAATCCTGATCAAGCGTAATTATTTGAGAGTTTTTCTCAATCTCAGTCATCCGGATTAAACAGGCATCTGCCAGTGACATCGGGATATTCGCGTATTTCGACATCAGTTTTTTAACGGCTTGTATTTCCCCGGATAAATCAAAATCAATCACTACTAATTTACGCTCTATCAGTTCTACAACGGCGGTCGAGCCACNNACGGATTCACAAGTATAAACAGGCGGTTCCAATAAATTAAAAGTTTCATATGCCCAGCTGAAATATCTGTCCCGCTTATTTAAAAATGCAACAATAGGCCCGGTGTCAAGAATAATTTTGATCATCGGCCATATTCAGCCATGTGCTCAGCAGATGTGGATAAATCTTCAGGTCCGGACAAAGAACCTGCCAGATCACTTGCGCACGCAGTAAACGATTTATCGGGTTCAGCTACATAGGCAGTGATTGCATCGCGCAAAATAGTTGACCGTGATAAACGACGCTGTTCGGATATCCTGGTAAGCTGTTCATCAAGATATACGGGTATTTTTACAGAAATAGTACGCATAATTACCTCCGTAATACAATATGTGCAAAATTGTATTACTTTTATACCGATGACGCAATACACATGATACCTGTGTGACGCTCACATAAAAGAGGTGTTATAGCCGATGACAACAAACGACGGTGAGAGCTGCGGGCTGATTATATTTGCCCCCGCCGGCTGTTAACTCGAGGTGCAGCGCAGGTCGGGGTCCAGTGAGCATTCCGCCAGCAGGATGAACATGTTGCCGCCGTCCCTGCTGTCATAAAACCGGATCATCTCCCGATTGAACTCCTGTTTGCGGCGGGCGGGGATGGAGATGGCATCGTGGCCTGCGTTCAGGAGTTGCCCGTTCATCATTAACCGCGCAGTCCTCTTATTGCCGTCGTAGAAAAACTGGTTCAGGGCGCCGAACAGGAACGTGGTAATAGCCCGTTCATGGATGTCCCGGATTGACAAAAGGATTTGACGCCCCCGGTCAAATATGGCGGCCAGTTCCGTATGTGGCGGAGGTTGGTGCTCGGTCCCGGCAATGCTTACCTGATCGTCACGAAACACTTCCCAGGCCAGTGCCTCTTCCCTGGCC
>JAAXHV010000595.1 GCA_012270695.1 Gammaproteobacteria bacterium
TTTCCGGACCGAGCGCATCCACGGCTATAGCCACGGTCAGCGCCGAGTCGATGCCGCCCGACAAACCGATAACCGCGCCCTTGAAACCGTTTTTCGACACGTAATCCTTAACGCCAAGCACCAACGCCCGGTATACACTCTCGGTTAAGGCGAGTGGGGGGGTTTGTGCCGACCGGGCACCCAGGGTCATGTCACCCGCCGCAGTTCGTCCCGCTTCCACCAGGTACAAGCCCTGTTCAAACTGCGGGGCCTTGAAGACGAATTCGCCGCCGCTGCCGATGACCAGGGAGCCACCGTCGAATACCAGTTCGTCCTGGCCGCCGACCATGTTGACGTAAATGATGGCGATATTATGGTCCAGGGCGCGCCGCATCAGCAGTTCCTCCCTGACCGCGGCCTTGTCGGTATGGTACGGAGAAGCATTGATATTGATCAACAATTCCGCCCCCACCGCGGCTGCCTCCCTGACATGGTGTTCGGTCCACAGGTCCTCACACACGCTCAGCGCCGTCTTGCAGCCCGAGGTTTCAACCAGGCTCAACTCTTCTCCCTCGCTGAAATAACGTTTTTCGTCGAAAACGCCGTAATTGGGCAGGTTTCTTTTATGGTAGGTGGTAGCTATCTCCCGCTCCCTGATGAGGCTGCAGGAATTATACAGGCGCGTCCCTTTTTCCAGCGGGTAGCCGAGGATGACGTTTATCCCCTCCGACCCGCGCATAACCCGCTGCAAGGCCCGTTCCACCTGAACATGGAAATGGGGGCGTAATAACAGGTCTTCCGGCGGGTAGCCGGTCAGGGCCAACTCAGGGAATATAACGGTATCTGCACCGGCAGTGTCTCTGGCCCGGGAAATATATTCAAGAACCAGTTCCGTATTTCCGTCTATATCACCGACACATAAATCAACCTGTGCAATAGCGATTCTGTGCACTGTCAACCCGCGTTTCCTGCCAGGCGATGCGCCGTTAATTTCGCCGCGATGGCCTCACCCAGTCCGGCAGGCGATCTCACTGTAGTGACGCCGGCTGCGTCGAGCGCGGTGAATTTATCCTGCGCGGTCCCCTTGCCGCCTGAGATGATCGCCCCTGCATGTCCCATGCGCCTTCCCGGCGGCGCAGTCATGCCGGCAATATAACCCACTACGGGTTTGCTGA
>JAAXHV010000596.1 GCA_012270695.1 Gammaproteobacteria bacterium
TTTGGCGCGTTGCCCTTGAACGCCGCTGATATCCCGTTTGCCGCCCTCGCCGCTTCTGTCAACAAGTGTCTTGAAAGCGTGCCGGGGATGGGCTTTGTCATTGCGGCACGAGACTCGTTCCTCCAGACCGAGGGCAATGCCCACTCGTTAAGCCTTGACCTCTACGAGCAGTGGCGCTACATGAACAGCAGCGGGCAGTGGCGTTTTACTCCTCCCACCCACTGCCTGCTGGCGCTGGATCAGGCCTTGCGGGAACTTGAAGATGAAGGCGGGGTTGCGGGACGGCGCAGGCGTTATGAGGAGAACTGCAAGGCGCTTATAAAAAGTATGCGTGATTTGGGTTTTCAAACTCTGCTGCCCGATGAACTGCAAGCGCCCATCATAGTGACGTTTCTCATGCCGGGTAATAAGTCGTTCAGCTTCCAGGAGTTTTATCAGCGATTAAACGCCTTGGGTTACGTCATTTATCCCGGCAAATTAACGAATAAAGACAGTTTCAGAATCGGCTGTATCGGGCACTTTGGCGCGGATGAAATGCGGGCAGCAGTAGCGGCGGTCAAGCAGGTGTTGCAGGACATGGGCGTCTTGGGGCGAATTAAGAATTAGGAATTAAGAATTAAGAATTAGGAATTAGGAATGAATATGCCGCCTGTAGCGGCTGTTTACCATTGAGTCGCAGGTTTTCCGCAAGCCGGATCAGGGCACGCAGTGACGTAAAACCCCAATTCGTAATTCTTAATTCCTAACTTTTAATTGTTCTCACTTTCCAGATATCTCCGTTGTGGAGGTGTTTGAAAAAATCACCCCTGCCTAATTGATTTTTTGCCTGCTCGATTTGATCATCCAGCAGTTCGCCGTAAAGGGGTTTATCAATGCAGCGAAACACACCCAATGGCACCGGATAGTCGGGGGTTTCCAGTTGTGCCAACAGAAACGCCAGCGCGGTGCCGGCCGTACCGGAAGCGGCCTCGTCATGGATGAGAATTTCTGTCTTGTCAACTTCACTGATGTTGATGACTTCTGGCTCCAGTAGCCCGCTGGCGCCACCGCGTAATGAAATAGCTTTATCGCTATGCTTTCCGAAAATTATGGGCTCACCATGGCGCAGGTAAACAGTACGATCGCTTTTTACGTCCTTGTGAGTGAAGTCTTTGAAGGCGCCGTCATTAAACACGTTGCAGTTTTGCAATACTTCCAGGAAGGCCGAACCTCTGTGCCTGGCCATTCGCAGTAGCATTTTCCTGAGATGACCGCTGTCGGTATCGATTGCCCGCGCCACGAAACTGGCTTTAGAGGCAATGGCGATTGACAGGGGATTAATGGGCTTTTCAACGGTGCCGAAGGGGCTGGATTTTGTCTTTTTGCCCATCTCGGATGTCGGTGAGTATTGCCCTTTGGTCAGGCCGTAGATCTGGTTATTAAAAAGTATGATTTTAATATCGATATTGCGGCGCAGGCAGTGTATCAGGTG
>JAAXHV010000597.1:0-1263 GCA_012270695.1 Gammaproteobacteria bacterium
GAATTAGGAATTACGAATTAGGAATGAATGTGCCGCCCGTGGCGGCTGTTTACTTGTGAATCGCAGATCTTCCGTAAGCCGGGTCGAGGCACACAGTGACGCAAAACCCCCAATTCCTAATTCGTAATTCCTAATTCTTAATTCCTTGACAGCCGTTCCAGCATCTTTTGATGAGCCGCCAGTTCTTCCGGGGTGGGCTCTATAATTTTCAGCCTGGTTTGCCGCTTGACAGGACGCGGGCGCTGCTGGCCGGAACGCGAGCCTGGTTCCTGCTCCTCGTCCAACAGTAAGCTTGACTGGCCGCCGGTCATTGCCAGGTAAACATCCAGCAGAATCTGGGCATCCAGCAGGGCGCCATGCAAATCACGCTGGGAATTATCTACCTGGTAGCGCAAAGACAACGCATCCAGGTTGTTTTTCTGGCCCGGGTGTCTGTCCCTTGCCATCTCCAGCGTATCGGTAATCCGGCAGTAATCTTCCAATCGACCCCATTCGTCTCCCAGGCGAGACAATTCGGCATCGATAAAGGCCACGTCGAACGGCGCATTGTGGATAATGACCTCACTGTCGCGGATAAAATCGATAAACCGGTCTGCGATATCCTCGAAAATGGGTTCTCCCTCCAGTTGTTCTTCCGTTATACCGTGTATTTCGGTGGCCCCTTTTTCTATCTCCCGCTCCGGATTGATAAAATAATGCAGAATTCGATCGGTCTTGCGGCGATCCTTCAATTCAATACAGCCAATCTCAACAATCCGGTGCCCGCTGGCAAGTTCCAACCCTGTCGTCTCGGTATCCAGAATCACCTGACGCATATTCATCGCGCCCATCCTTGGGCGCAACCCTGCGGGCGGCGCAGCCGTGCAAATCGTCTGCCCTGACGATTTGTCATACCCCGCCAGACGGCTCACTATTGAGCATATTGTTCATGGCCTTATTCGCCAACGCATCAACCCGTTCGTTTTCCGCATGGCCGCTGTGACCTTTTACCCAACGCCATTCGATCTCATGGCGGGCCGCCAGTTCATCCAGGCGCTGCCACAGATCCTGATTTTTTACGGACCGCCTGGACGCAGTGCGCCAACCACGCCGTTTCCAGTCACTGATCCATTGCATAATGCCGTTTTTTACGTAATTCGAATCCGTGGTCAGACAGATCCGGCAGGGTTCGCTCAGTGCCTCCAAGGCCATAATGGCCGCGGTCAGTTCCATGCGATTATTGGTGGTCTGCGGCGCGGCGCCGGATAATTCCTTCTCCTTATC
>JAAXHV010000597.1:1273-5392 GCA_012270695.1 Gammaproteobacteria bacterium
GACAGGAATATTTTTTTGCGCCAGCCTATTTTTATGGGAGTAACGGGAACGCGGCGTTTCTGCGCCACTATGATGTAGGCTGCGCCAAAAAAAGGCCAGCAGTATTTTCCCAGTTTTTCCAGGAATAACAACCGGCGCAGCAGGTATTTATGTTTGCAAGGGGGGCGGAATAAAAACCGATCCACTTCAAGCAACTCAAAATCAAGCACGGACAACCATTGTTTGAGTTTGGCCGTACCATGAAAGCGGCCGTTCCACGGTGGCCGGTTACGCCACAGCGGATACAAACGCCACAACCCCCATAAGCTCCACGGATTGAAACCGACTACGATCAAGCGGCCGTCGTCAATCAGGACACGGTCAATTTCTTTCAGCAGCGCGCCGGGGTCCGGGATAAACTCGAGGACATGAGGAATGACCACGACATCAATACTGTGCGCCGCAAACGGCAGGGAGGCGACGCTGGACAAGATGCCACAACCGCAGTCCCGCGAACCGTCTTCATCGAGGTGCAGTTCGATTTTGTTCCTGATGCGACTGGCCGAATCCAGTACGCCGCCATCATAACGGCCGATCTGGGTAATGTGATAGCCAAACAGGTCGGGTAATATCCTGCCGATTTTTTCCCGTTCATAGCGCGCCAGGATGCTGCCAGTAGTTCCTTTGAGCCATAGGTCGAACCCAGCGCGAGCAGGGCTGGCCGATGACGTGGCAGATCTGTTTTCGATTGTCTGACGCGGCGACCTCACAGGTAAAATCTTACCTTATCCCGCAGTTCTTACCAAGTTGCTTGTTGCCCCTGCTTGTTGCCCCCGAATATATGTCAGGGAAGCCCTGACTTGTCCTGAAAAAATGTGTCACCCAAGATAGAAATGTCCCCTTAAAAAAATGCTTGACAGGGAACCGCGATAAACCTAGCATTCACCGATGCGCTGCTCAGGGCTGCCTACAATAATAATAAGTGTCGCTTTCTTGCTAAGCGCCTGCAGCCAGCAACCCCTTCAGAAAACCGCAGAGACTTTACCGGAAACTGCAACGTCGACTGCGCCGCCGGCGCCGCCGGAACGGGTTGAATACATCGTTCCGGAACCGGAACTTTTCCCCGAGCCGGAGCCGGAGATTACCACGGCGGATAACGAATTTCCCCAACCTGACGCGCAGCATGCCGACCTCTGGAATAAAATCAGCGCCAACCTGACTCTCCCAAGGCACCTGGACCACCGGGCAGTCAAGGGGAGGCTTGCCTGGTATGCCAAAAACCAGAAATACCTGGACCGGGTGGCCGAACGCAGCAAGCCCTACCTGTTCCACGTCGTCAGCGAGGTCGAAAAGCGCGGGATGCCCCTGGAACTGGCCTTGTTGCCTATCGTCGAGAGTGCGTTTCACCCGTTTGCCTATTCCCGCAGCCATGCCTCGGGTATCTGGCAGTTTATCCCGAGCACCGGCAAGATCTACGGGCTCAAACAAAACTGGTGGTATGACGGCAGGAGAGATATCGTTGCCGCCACCCGGGCCGCGCTGGATTACCTGGAAAAGTTGAACCGGGAATTTGAGGGGGACTGGTTACTGGCCCTGGCCGCATACAATACCGGTGAGAGAAACGTGGCCCGGGCAATCCGGCGCAACAAGAGAACAGGAAAAAACACCGACTTCTTCTCCTTGCGTCTGCCCAGGGAGACCAAGGGCTACGTGCCCAGCTTGCTGGCCGTGGCTGAACTGGTCGCCAACCCGGAGCAGCACGGCATCGTGTGGCAGCCGGTAGCTGACCAGCCGTACTTTGCCCAGGTGGATACGGGCGGGCAGATTGACCTTGCCGTTGCGGCAGAACTGGCCGGGATGAAGATGGACGAACTATATACCCTCAACCCGGGGTTCAATCGATGGGCAACCGACCCGCAAGGACCGCACCGGTTGCTCTTGCCCGTCGCCAAGGAAAAGTTATTCCAGGAAAAACTTGCCGGATTGTCTGCGGAAGAGCGCGTGGACTGGCAAGCTCATATCATCAAAAAAGGTGAGACCCTCGCAGGTATCGCGGCACGCTATCGCACCTCCGTAGCCACACTGAAACGTATCAACAATATACGCAGTAACGTAATCCGGCAGGGAAATTCCCTCCGGGTTCCTGTCCCGAAACAAGCGCTCAAACATTATACCCTCAGTGTGGATGGGCGGCGCATGCGCGGGCTCAAGGATACCGGCGATGGCAACAAGTTTGTCTATACCATAAAACGCGGCGATACGCTTTGGGATATCGGCAAAAAATATGGAGTGAGCGTGAAACAACTGACTAACTGGAACGGCATTTCGCGGCGCAAAATCCTGCGCCCTGGGCAAAAACTGAACCTGTGGTTTGCCGATGCCGGCAAGAAAGCTGAGGCCAAACCCGCGCAGCCGGCCACAGATCCCTTCCATTACACTGTGAAAAAAGGCGATTCCCTGTGGTCGATAGCAAAAAAATTCAACGTCACGGTAAAACAGCTGCTGGCCTGGAATAACCTGCGTAAAAACAAATTCCTCTATCCCAACCAGAAATTAACCGTCTATCAAACCAATTCCCGCTCAGTCGGTATTTAACAGCGGCCGACCTGCAGGCACCCGCTGGTGTAAAAAATCCGGCGCAATCATCGCATCACCTGGTGAGAAGTCCGGACTAGCCGTTCACATTTCCGCCGATTCTTCGTAGAATCAAGGGATGGCTGGCTTCCTGAAATTTATCCTGCGTTGCCTGTTGCGTGTGCTTTACCGGGTTGAAGTGACCGGGCTAGAGCATTATCACCAGGCCGGCAAGCGTGTGTTGATTGTCGCCAACCACACTTCTCTGCTTGACGGTATCCTGCTGTACGCCTGGTTGCCCGATAATCTCAGGTTTGCAATCAACACGCAGGTTGCCAGGCGCAGACAGTTCAAGCCGTTCCTCTATTTTGCGGATTTATACAGCATGGATCCGACCAATCCGCTGTCGGTAAAATCCATGGTGCGCTTCTTGCAGGAAGACCGAAAAGCGGTCATTTTCCCGGAAGGGCGCATTACCACAAGCGGCAGCCTGATGAAGATTTATGAAGGCCCGGGATTGATAGCCGACCGCTCCGCAGCGGCAGTGCTGCCCATTGCCATTGACGGGGCGCAATTCACTCCTTTCGGCTACCTGGGGGAACGCAGGAAATTTCCCAAAATCAGGCTGAGAGTGCTGGCGCCGGAGAGAATCGTTATAGACGCTTCAATCCAGGGGCAGAGGCGGCGCAAAATCGCGGCAAAGCTGATGCAAGAGCTGATGTACAGAACATCTTTTGCCTGCTATGACTATGACAAGACCGTGTTCGATGCCATCCTGCAGGCGACAAAACAGTTCGGCAAAAACCGCGTTGTACTTGAAGACATCAAACGGGAGCCGTTAACCTACGGTCAGTTGCTCACCCGCACTTTTATCCTGGGGGGCGTGTTGCGCAAGGACACGGAGGCAGGGGAACGTATCGGCGTATTGCTGCCTAACGTCGCGGCCGGCGCAGTGATATACCTGGCCTTGCTCTACCTGGAACGCATTCCCGCCATGCTCAACTTCACGACGGGCTTGCAGGTCTTGTTGAAAGCCTGTGAAACGGCGTCGATCAGGACGGTTTACACCTCCAGGCAGTTCATAGAGAATGCCGATCTCAAACCACTGGCGGAGGGACTGCAACAACAGGTGAACCTGGTTTACCTGGAGGACCTGCGCGACCGCATCGGCGTTGGGGATAAACTGCTTGGCCTGCTGTACAGTCGTTATCCACGGATGCACTATCGCAGGAGCGCAAACCCCGGTGACCCCGCCACGATCCTGTTTACCTCCGGGTCGGAAGGAGTCCCCAAGGGAGTAGTGTTATCGCATCGCAACCTGTTATCCAATTTCGCCCAGGCGCGCAGCTGCATCGGCTTCAAGCCCGGTGATATTTTTTTCAGTTGCCTGCCGTTGTTTCACTCGTTCGGACTGAACATCGGTTGCGTGCTGCCCCTGCTGGGCGGCTGCAGGATATTCCTGTATACCACTCCCCTGCATTACCGGATTATCCCCGAGCTGCTGTACCAGACGGACGCATCGATTTTATTCGCCACCAACACCTTCCTCAAAGGTTATGCCCATCA
>JAAXHV010000598.1 GCA_012270695.1 Gammaproteobacteria bacterium
CATGGGGTATATCGTGGCAGACAAAATGTTCATGCCGGCCATCCTGAAAATTACCATGAACGATATCGCACATCTGAATACATTCATACAGGAAGGAGGGTATGCCGCTGTCAAGGGCTCACAGGATTGCGTGCGGGAGATGGTAGCTGAAGATAAACAGCGCGGTGATCTCGTCGTTAAAAGAATGGACGCCATGCCCGGTGTCAGTTGCAAAGCGCCTGAAGGCACTATCTACGCTTTCCCCGATGTCTCTGCCACGGGAGTGCCGTCGGAGCAGATTGCCGATGAACTCCTGGAACATGAGCACGTGGTCGTGGAGGCCGGTTCGTTTTACGGCGACAATGGTGAAGGCCACCTGCGGATCTGTTTCGGCGCGGAGCCTATTGAACGCATAGAAGAGGCGATGGACAGGTTGGAGAACTACTTTACGAAACTGGCAAATCCCTGAATAGCCGAACCTGCCGGGGAATGAAGGACAGCTATCCGGTATCAACACTATGAATGCAAAAGTCGCAGTGGTAGGCAGCACCAACTGGGATATGTCCATGCGGCTGCCCTCGTTGCCGGCTCCCGGCGAAACCGTGCTGGGAGGCGCCGGCTACTTTTGTCTGGGTGGTAAAGGAGCGAACCAGGCTATCGCCGCCGCCCGCGCTGGTGGAGAGGTATTCTTCCTTTCCTGTGTTGGGGAAGACGCGATTGCCGCCGAGGTGCGCAAGGAATTATCCGCCAACGGCCTGGACCTGTACGGTGTGACGACTATTGAAGCTACGGATACCGGCAGCGCCATGATATTCGTCGATGAACGGGGAGAGAACTGTATCGGTGTTGCCAGCGGCGCCAATGCTTACCTGACAGCGGATATTGTAGCGAGACATGCAGGAGCCATAAAGACTGCGGATATCCTGTTATTGCAGATGGAAATCCCCCCGGCAACCGTCGAGGCCGCCGCCCGCAGCCATGACAGGGTTATATTGAACCCCGCCCCGGCGCAGAAATTAAGTAAGGCGTTACTGAGCGAGGTATCCATTCTTACCCCGAATAAAATCGAGCTGGCTCAGGTTACCGGCGCAAAACCCGACGATGAAAACGCCCTGAAAAACGCCGCGCAATGCATATTGGAGCAAGGGCCTGAAGCAGTCCTGATTACCCTGGGCGCGGAAGGCGTATTTGCCGTTACCTCACAAGAAACATTCAGGCTGCCGGCCTTCAGCGTGGAAGCGGTCGACACAACCGGCGCCGGAGATGTATTTAACGGCGGCCTTGCCGTCGCGCTGGCAGGTGGCGCTAGTCTGCGTGAAGCAACCGAATTCGGCATGGCTGCCGCCGCTTTGTCCGTACAAAAAAATGGGGCTATACCCTCAATTCCCTACAAAGCTGAAATTGAAAACCTGCTGAACCAGCACAGCCCGCTACTTTAACTTNNTCCAAAATTATTACCTCTTCAGTTTTTTAATCATGCCTTCGGTACTTAAACCAATGAACAGAATGAGTCCGGTGATCACAAAAATTAACACGATACAATCGACTACTATCCACAGAGGGGCTGAAAGATAGTTGTTTACTAACCAGCCAATTAAACTGATATCTGTAATCAACAGTATCCCAAGCCAGAGCTTGTAGTAGCCTATTACTTCTTTTTCGTAGTCGAATTCTGACATTGTCAAATGTTGAAGACATTTGTCGTTTTCAGATTGTCTTTGCTCGGTAGAGTATAGCATCAGAACAATCTGACTGATGGAATTTTGCTTATGTCAGATAAACGGCAACACCTCCCGCAGGTTCGCCAGGGTCAGTTGTTCACGCTTGTCTGTGTCCAGGTAGGGGATGCCGATGCCGTATTCTTCCCAGCGCGCACGGATTTTCTGCTCCAGTTCCGGTTCGAGCTTGCCCACCGGCGGGAAACTCTGTCCGTTCCAGTCAGCGTTTTCGCTCAGTTCCCAGTTGCGGGTAGCGTCAACCAATACCCGGGTCCACTTGCCGGTGCGAAAGCGCGGCATGTCCACGACGTCATGGGAGACAGAGGGATCCAACGGCGAGCCGAACGTCGGGCCGACTACCATTACCTGGTCCATACCGGCGTTGACGCGGAACGCGACGGCCCATTCCAACGCCAGGGGGTCTCGTATATCGATATCTTCCTCCACCACCAGCACGTGTTTGAAAAACCACTGGGCCGCGCTGGTTCCCCATAGCGCCATGGCTACCTGTTGCGCGTGGCCGCGATACTGCTTGCGAATCTGCACCACGATATGTGTGCCGGTCGAGACATGGGGACACCAGACGTCGGT
>JAAXHV010000599.1 GCA_012270695.1 Gammaproteobacteria bacterium
CGGTAACGGTCTACAAAACCGTAATATGCGGCCTGGATGCCGGAATTCTGATCGGCCATATTGCGCACTCGAGCACTGCTGATCAATTGCTGGCCTTTCAGGATGCCGCCTAGCAGGAGTCCGATCAGGACCAGGACGACAGCGATTTCAACCAGGGTAAACCCTGACTGTTTACGTGCTTTCATAAAGATATCCTCCATGAATGACAGTGGTGTTTCCGTTTAACTGACAGGATCAGGCAACGCGCCTATACCCACCAGTGGTGTGATGAAGTGAATCATACGGACAAAAATTATTGCGATTTGCCAGTAACTGATGCCTGAAACAAATCTTTCAAAACTTCCATAGTGCCTTCAAGTTTTACCATGCGCTCGCGAAGCTGTGCTATATCCCTATGTATAGCCCACCACCCAATAATCACTGTAAGTATTACGGCTATCGTATCGTAATTCATCCAGACACCTCGCTTAAAACATTCGAAATCAGTTTCGCAAATATTATATTGCATCTTGCAGCAAACCCAAAGGTATAGTCTATTTACCGGCTATGGGTTGCTCCATTGCTCTTTCAATTGCAGTTCCGCCAGCTTATTTTTCAAAAACCGCAGCTCATTGTCATTGCCTTCCAGTTTTCCGCTTGCCAGCAAGCCGCCTATGAGTATCCGGGCGCTGTCGAGTTCTCCCAGTTCTTCCAGTACGAATATCTCCATCTGTGTTACCCAGGGTGGTGTGACGTCACTGTTTACGTTAAGTCGCAGGGCATTAGCATAGCGCAAGGCCAGTTGCAGGTCCCCGATGCGATGTTTGGCTACATAGACCGCGTGGGCCATCCAGGGCCAGCGCCGCTCGGGGTCTTCATGAAAGCGCCGGTGGACAAACTCCAGCATCTGTCTCTTCCTGCCGTTGTCCGGCGTTTCCGTATACACGCGGCTGGCGAACAGTAGCGGATATTGAAACCGGTCGTCGAGATCGAGCACCGCGTCCAGCCAGTTAATCACCCTGGCGTAATCCAATCGGGCGAACGGGATGCTGATACCTGGTTGATTATCAAATACCTGTAACCACAACATCAGCACCTTTGCCAGCGTTCCCGGTTCCCCCATTGCGGATAATTGCAACAGGCGGGTATCCGCTGCGTCCGGCAGCGCTTCGGCCGTTGCAATAGCCACTGGCCTGGTATGACCCCAGCATAGCTGGACCAGTAAGCTGGCCATCAATACCAGCCGAACGGCAAGCGGGACACTCGAGGGCGGCCTTACCCTGCCGTCCCTTGCGGAAAGTCTTCCAGATAGGTTCATTAGAGGTTCTTTCGATACAGGTCGAACAAGCCGGCTGACAGCAGGACGACCAGGTAAATCAGGGTCTGGATCATCACTGCCCGCAGGTCGGTGAAATCGACGCCATAGACCAGCCAGCCGCTGCGGGTAAACAGGTGCAAGTCGGGCAACAGCAAGGCCAGCGCAGTCACCAGGAACTGCATGAAATCCTGGGCAACGGTGCCGGATGCCAAAATCGGGTCGGCGCTTAACAAGCGTAGCGCCTCCATACTGCGTGACAACAGGTAAAATGCCATTACTGCAATAAAAGCCAAGCTTACGCTGGTAAACGTCAGCAGGCAGACGAGACTGAGGGAAACTATCAACAGGTGTTCGCAGATCAGGGAGAGAAACCAGCAACTGACGCGGGCGGCAGGGGCATACAGGAACAACGGCAAGCAGGCCATAATGGAAATGAATAATGACACACCTGCAAACCCGAAAAATTTACCGAACAGGTATGCATACCTGGGCATGGGTAGGGACAAAAGGATTTCCAGGCCCTTGTCATTCAGTTCTCTCAATATACTGCTTATGACAAACAGGCAGATGGCGGAAATCGAGAAGACGCGCAATAAAGAGGCTGTAACAGAGACCTGGACTTTGCTGGTTTCCGTAATGCTCAATTCGCCGAGGAACCCGGCCAGGCCGGACAGTCCGACCACAACCGTGATCATCATGATGAACAAACGATAACGTATGGCTTCGAGCAAAGTTACGCGAGCAATCGGGGATATATATGCCNNCCTGGTGTGTGCAATGTGCGACCTGACCCCATCTTGTTTCGTCTTCGGTCTTCTGTTCACGGTAACCGGCCTGCCGTGACCATCCTGTTGAACAGGCGCGGCCGTGACAGCCACACCAGGATGTCATCAAAAGTGGCGTTACTCCCGGTTCCCGACAAATCGCCACCCTGGTACAAGGGTTCGCCATCAGGGCAGGAGGTTCCTCCTCCCGCATCATAACCACTGATATTTCCACAGGGTGCGCCCTCAAAAGTGGTATTTTCTCCATCCTGCGTCAGGTTTGAGCCGGTGGAATAGATAATCGCTACCGGAGTTTCCGTTGGCGCAGTCAACAGCATGCCCCGGCTGTTTACCACGGTCAGGTTCTCCGCCAATACCGTCTTCATGGTGAACAACTTCCTGGAATTGCTGAAATTACGATCAACCCGGTAACGCCAATAACCATTGAACGGGGCGCCACCCAGGTTTCTCGGCACTCCCCACGGATCCACTTCGGGCACGCCCAGGGTGCGCCAGGGCAGGTATCCCTCCGCTGTCGCATCACTGTCACAGGCGCTATCTTCAAGACCATACATGCCGTTGTCCGGATCAGTGGTCGTTGTCGGACACGGCAGATAACCGTTAATCATGGCGAAGCCCAGTAGCGCTTCCCTGATCTTTTCCAGTTCAATCCCCGCCTGCGCGCGTTGCCTTGTCCCCAGGAGCGAGCCTAAGGGGCTGAGCATTCCCCCAAGCAGCAACGCGAGGATCACCAGTACGATCGCGAGTTCAAGCAAAGAGAACCCTGTTTGTCTGTTCAACATGGGAATCGGACA